>CAZWLH010000091.1:0-5380 GCA_964634675.1 uncultured Eubacteriales bacterium | reverse complement strand
GCGATATGGTCGGTCACACCGGCGTTTTCGATGCCGCAGTCAAGGCTGTTGAGACAGTCGATACCTGTGTAGGACGTGTTGTCGATGCAACTGCCGAAATGGGCGGCGTGGTTCTTATCACTGCCGACCACGGAAACGCCGACCGTATGGTCGACACCGACGGTTCGCCGTTCACCGCTCACACCACCAATCCCGTTCCCTTTGCGGTTGTCGGTTACGACTGCAAGCTCAGAGAGGGCGGAAAGCTCTGTGACATCTCCCCCACCATTCTCAAGATCCTCGGTCTTGCTCAGCCTGCCGAGATGGACGGACAGAGCATTATCGAGTAATTAAGGTTTTAATTTTGAAAAGTGCGGCAAGCATCAAAACTCGCCGCACTTTTTTAATAATTTAAAAGGAGTAAGATTTATGGAAAAGGTTTGTCAGTTTTTAAAAGATGCAGGTACATACTACCTCGCAACGGTTGACGGCGATCAGCCGAGAGTTCGCCCTTTCGGCACCGCTCACATATTCGAAGATAAGCTTTATATTCAGACTGGCAAGGTAAAATCGGTATCGCATCAGTTGAGCCTTAACTCCAAATCCGAAATTTGCGCCTTCAAGAACGGTAAGTGGCTTCGCCTTTCGGGAGAGCTTGTCGAGGACGACCGCACCGAAGCAAGAAAGTCTATGCTTGATGCTTACCCCGAGCTCAGAGGAATGTATGATGAAAACGACGGCAACACGCAGGTCTTTTATTTTAAAAATGCGACCGCAACCTTTTCATCCTTTGCCTCGGAACCCGAAACAATCAAATTTTGATTCAAACCTCACCGTCCGAATGAGCGGTGGGGTTTGAATTTAAAGGCAATTAGCAAAATAATAGGTTACATTCCGACAGAATAGTCCTTTTTAAAGCCGTGAGCTCCGAATATTTGCCACTTTCCGACCCCGAGCCGATGCATAACGGCATTACGCTCCTCAGCGCAAAGCTTCGGGTCGGTATCGACCGAGGTCATCAAAATCGGCGCATATCGGTTGTATTTTTCCTGTTCAGAGGTCATACCGTGCATATTTATATAAATGTCGCCGGTAATCGCAATGTGATTTTCGTAATCGATCAAGACTATTTCGCCCGGCAAATGACCTCCCTTGCCCTCGTAAACCTCAAAATTCAGTTCACCAAAGCTGTAAAATCCGATTTGTGTCAGCGGCTTGTCGGCGATTTCGGCACTTTTCCACTGCTTCACTACCCTTTTCGGATCAACCGGCTTATACTCGGTAAGGATTTTGCAGATATTGATATAAGGCTTGTGCAACGGGTTTTGCTCACGGTAGCCGTTAAGCCCTTTAAACTCGTTCTCAAGGCACTTTGCGGTTTTTTCGTTTGTGATGACCTTGTCGAAAATCGGCAAAAGTCCGCAATGGTCAACGTCTGCGTGCGTTATGAGGATCTGCTTGTTTAAATCGGCAAAATTCGGTACCAGCGACTCTAATATTCGAAGCATTTCGGTTTTATAGCACGCGTAACCGCTGTCAACGAACAAATAGTCGCCGTTACTCTTGATAATCATCGTATTACTGCCGCACGGCGGTTCTATAAGCGTTATCTCGGTGTTGTCGGTGATTTTGTGAGTGCTTATGCGAGGTGCAAAGCTCTCACCCTTTGATATGCTCAAAAGCTCGGCAAACTTGCTGATACTGTCAAACGTGCGGTACGGAGACAGCCCCTTTTCGTCCAAGGTCTGCATAGCAAGATTAACGTTTATCAAAAGCTCTTGCTCGGCATCATCGGATAGCTGCATCATCTGCGACAGCGCCTTAACGTAATTATTGTAAAAAATACTGTTGTCATATATATTTTTAGATGGGTTATAGTCGATAACGCGCACCTTGCAAAACTCCTCGGCACGGCTCAAAAATGCTGTAAGTCTGTTCGGCTCCTCGACATACAAGCCCATTTTAAAATACTGATAATCGGTACCGTTCTCCTGTGAGCTGATATAAGATATATTGAAATTGAATTCATTGATAAGTCTTAAAACCTCGGTGACACTTCCCGGCACGTCATTAAGACGAAACTCCAACAAAACGATACTCGTAGTATTGCTGTCACCGTTTCCGAGATATCCGATTTTAATAAGCTCGGAATCGGCATTTTTAAGCTGTTCCTCGGTACCCTCGGCATCGATAAAGAGCTTATGAGAATCGACGGCCTTGTTGTAACTGACACGTGTGATGTTAATGCCGAGCTTAGAAAAGCACTCACTCGCCTTTAAAAACGCTCCGATGTGGTTCGGCATCGAAGTGACATATGTTTTTTTCATAAATTCCACCTTGAATTCGGATTAAGCTTTAATACCGCAAGCAAAAGCTTTCAATACTTTATGTCAGTATTATATCACACGAAGCAACTATTTAAAAGAAATTTTTCAAACTATTGACAAAAAGCAATAAAAAGACCTTGCACACCAATCGGTATGCAAGGTATCATATTGAAGTAGATTAACAAGGTCATATGAAACCAATTGCTATCGGATGTAAATCCGACAATAGCTTCAATTTAAAATTCAATTTCCTTAATATGATATTTCTTGCAATAAGAAGAAATATTGGAGTTTTTGGGGCAAGTAACGCTAACGGTCTCTTTCTTGGAGTATACGGCTGATGGCATTGATCTGTAAATTTCAATATCGGAATCCTTCGCCTCATCTTCGGTACCGAAAGTGCCGACTTCCAATTCCGCATCACCCTCAAAAACAATGTGCGTTTTTTCACTGTGAATCATAAAAGCCAAAGCTCCGATGGCGCGAACAGATGACGGCACATAAATTTCAACATTTCTTGCATTCACGGCAAATGCACGGTAATCCAAAAATTTTACGCCTTCAGGAATTTTAAAAATAAATTCATTATGCTCAAGGTTAAAGTCATAAAAAGCATCCTGCCCGATAATTTCAAGGTTTTGCAATTTTGAAACATCACTGCTCTTACATACCTTGATCAGTTTCTTTCCGTCTTTGCTCAACAGACAATTATGAGCAGAGGAAAACACGCTGTTCTTAGGATCAACAACAATCTCTTCCGCATCACATCCGAGAAAAACCCAAGCACTTGTGTCAAATGACACGGCTTCGTAAGGAAGTAATTTATGTAGGATACGGTGTAACCCCGAAATAGGGGTTGCACCGTTTTCTCTTTACGCCACAAAGCGGAATTCCTGCGGGTTTTCCCGTATTTCCGCCATCATAGCGAGGATTTCTTCTTCGGTAGGAATATCTATCATTCCCGCTGCGGTAAAATAAATATCCACCTTTACATAGCAATGACCGCTGGACTTATCGTTGTTGTGAACTTCTATACGCTTAATCAGCGAATTTACAAGCATTGGTGTCAGTTCCTTAACATCAGTCATTTCCCGTAAGGTGCGGAGCAAAAGTCGCAGGTCAACTACCTGCTGTTCAGCCTTTTGCAAAATCTGCTGACTTTCCGAAACCTCCGCAATCAACTCCTTTTGCTCTTTTTCATAACTGAGTACCATACGTTCATAACGGTCATCTTCTAATTTTCCAAGCACATTTCTTTCAAAAGCAGTTTCGATCAGCTTGTCTATTTCGGCAATACGGCGTGTGCCTTTTTCTACAACCCGTTCCAATCGCTTAAATTCCTGCTGTCGCATCGCATTATTTTTCTTTGCGAGCATATATAGAAATACCGGCTCGTGGCATTTGACAAAATCAGCTAAACCACTGATTGCTTCAAGCACGATTCTTTCAAGCACAACATCACGAATATAGTGGATGGTACAACTACCTCTGCCGGACTTATAATTGGAACAACGGAAATGCTCTTGTTGGCGGGTAATACTCTTAGCCGCCGCAAAATGCAGTTTCGCACCGCAGTCGGGGCAATAAACCAAACCCGAAAACAAGCTTGTTCTTCTCGTTGCCGTAGGACGGCGGCGGTTTTTTCTT
Organism: uncultured Eubacteriales bacterium; assembly: GCA_964634675.1. Lineage (GTDB taxonomy): Bacteria > Bacillota > Clostridia > Oscillospirales > Acutalibacteraceae > UMGS172. Next base: position 1,427 of record CAZWLH010000091.1, on the reverse strand, counting down.
AACTCCTGTACCCTTAACCAAATATCTTCGCTGATAATCGGCTCCTGCATATTCGGTATGATCTGATAATCCTCAACGGCGTTGTGAATTATCTTGTGAACCTTGTAACTGACAGTAGTGCTTTTGAAGTTCACGGCACATCCCGTATATTGACGGTTTTCCAAAATACCGACAACAGCACTTGAACACCAAGCATACGGATTTGCGGGCGGCGTGTTCCTTGTCTTTCTATTGATGGAATCATAGTAAGCAGAAGGAACAAGCACCTTCTCGGCTTCAAGCTGTCTTGCGATTTGCGACGGGCCTTTGCCTGCTAAGCACAGGTTAAAGATTTTTCTGACAATTTCCGCCGCAGGCTCGTCTATAATCCATTTTTTCGGATCATCTGGAGTTTTCATATATCCAAACGGAATAGTGGCAGAAATACGCTCACCGTGTTCAGCCTTGGATTGCCACACGGCACGGATTTTTTTGGAAGTCTGCGCCGCATACCATTCGTTGAATATATTGTAAAATGGGAGCATTTCCATACCTTCGCCCGTCGTGCTGTTTACATTCTCTTGAATAGAAATAAAAGTAACACCCAGCGACGGATATACGATTTGGGTAAGTCTGCCCGCTTCCACCTGTTCACGCCCGAAACGGGATAGGTCTTTAACAATAATTCTGCAAATCTTGCCTTCCTCAACCATCTTCTGCATACGGTTAAAATCGTTACGGTCAAAGCTCGTGCCGGAAATTCCGTCATCCACGAAAAACATCGTGTTTTTGTAGCCGTGTTTGGCACAGTAGTCAAGCAGAATCTGCTTTTGATTGCTAATGCTGTTCGACTCGTCCTCTTTGCTTTTCTTCTTGCCGTTTTCATCCTTTATATCTTCTACGGACAAGCGGCAATAAAGCGCTGTAATAAGTTCTTCGTCTAAATTTATATCGTTTTGCACCTTAATATTGTTTGCGGTTGTCATATCTGTTTTCTCCTTTCCAACAACCGGGTGCGGCAAAGCCAACTATACTTTACCACACCCGATTATCTTTTTCGATTGTGTGAACGGTCAAATTAGATGCTCTGACAGAATAAGCTGCTTAAACTGTTCCATAACGCACTGCCTGCCGTTGGGATTAAAATGAGTGGATACCTCATAGGTCGTGCCGCCGATCTTCATAGTAAAGGTATCCTCATCGAAGCGGCGCACCTTGCTGTAATCAAATACACGCTCGTTATTGTGGGGTATCATATAATCCACAAGGCAAATAGGCTCGTTTTCATCTATGGGTTCTGGTGGTACGGCAAATACCACTTCGTTATTTGGGTATAAATTAACCTTTTTCATTTACTTCACCTTACCTTTCATCACGGTTGTGCTGACGGATTAAGAATTTGCGATAATGCTCGCAAGCCTTCAAAACAAAATCCTCAGCCTGCTTTG
>CAZWLH010000090.1:0-5447 GCA_964634675.1 uncultured Eubacteriales bacterium | reverse complement strand
AGGCCATTCCGCGGATTATTCGGCCGCACTTTTCTTCAAGCTCCAAGCGGCAGTCAAGCACGTCGCGTATCCCCTCTATCGGGCGCATATTGCCGTTGGCTCGGTGGTCGGCACCGTGCACGGCGATTTCGTGACCCTTTGAAAGGAAATACCTCTCGACCTCTTCTTTTGTGAAGTTGAATCTGCGTGCAAATTCGCAGTTGTGGTTAAAGGTCGCCTTCATACCGTATTTGTCGAATATTTCGGCAAGACGCTTGTCCTGCGGAACGCCGTCGTCATAGCTGAAGGTGACCGCCTTGGCCTTTCCGTCCGGGTATCTCATAAATACAGATTTCATAAATATACCTCTTTCTTTATTTTTCACCGCTTTGCGACACGGCCGCCAAGCCGCTTGCCTTAAGACGGTTTTTCTCGAATGCCTTTTGACGGTACTCTTTCGGGGTCATTTGGCGTATATTCAAAAAGCAACGGTCAAACGTCCTGACCGAATTGTAACCGACCGCCAAAGCGATCTCGGTTATCGGCTTTTCGCTCGTTTTGAGCATTTCGCAGGCACTTCGCACCCTTAACGAATTTATGTAGGCGTTAAAGCCGATTTGCAGGCGGCGGGTGAAAAAGCGCGAGACATAGCATCGGCTTATTCCGAGCTCATCGGCTATCGACTGCAGACTTATATCTCCGTCGCTGTAATTTTGATAGCAATAGTTTATTATCGACTTGACAAGGTCATTGTCGCAGGAAATATTTTCGGTCAGCTCGATATTGCGGAACAGCTCACTCATAAGTATAAGCATACTTCCCCGTGCCTCGGTCTCCGAGTATTCGTCACTGTTTTTCTTGCAGTATACCATACTGTCAAAGGCAGATACGATACGGGGATTGTCGGCGGCGTTTTTCAGCAGCGGTGACTTGGGCACCTTTTGCTTGAACATTCTGCTGAAATCCGAGCACATATCGGGCGATGCAATTATTATCTTATGCTTAACGGGACGTTCCTTATCCAAATAATAATGCACCTGATTGGGAAATGCGATAAAAAGGTCACCGGCATTCACCTCGACCTCGTTAAGATCAGCACCGGCCACGGTGCGGCCCGATTCCACAAGCACCATCTCGATATGGCTGTGCAGATGCGGAGTCGGCCCCAAAGCCTCTCCGCCTCTTGAATCATAAAGTGCAGGCTTTTTTTCAAAATAAAAATACACTGTTAACCCCTCTGTTTCAGCTTTCGCCCGGCCGCCACACGGCAGGCGCGGTTATAGCTTTCGGTCACCCAAAGCTCAAACGGCATATCCTCATACTTCCTGTTGTCACAGCGCCCGGGCTTTGAGGCTCTGTTAAGCTCGAAGGTCATAATGCCGTCGAAGCCGACCCTGTCAAGCCGAGCGGCAATGCCGCCCCAATCGGCCATTCCGTCAAATGGGAGCAGATGCAGGTCATCAAGCCAGGTTATTTTGCCGCCGAAATCCCGAATACCCAAATTGTCGTTTAAATGTGTTGCAATAAGTCGGTCGCCATAAAGAGCCGTCATATCTTTTGAACGGTTGTAGCACATTTCGTGACCCGTGTCCCAACAGAAGCCTACGGTTTCGCTGCCCTTGAAATGCTCCATAAGCGCGGCAAGGTATTCCTCACCCTCGGTATTCTCAAACGCTATCCTGATTTTGTTTCTTTCGGCTGCGGCAACAAGCCTTTCAAAACGCTTTAAGCCGATTTCGCTCGGCGAATGCTCGCCGAAGCCGATAAACGCGTGAACAACGGCTATCGGAGCGCCTATCAGGCGACAGGCCTCTATGCACTCGATAAGCTCGTCCAAGGCCTCCTCTGCCTTTTCGGCATCGTCGTGCCACAGTGCGGCCGTTTTCCCGAACGGAGCGTGAAGCGACTGGACTTCAAGTCCTATCTCCTCGCAGATCGCCCTGTATTCCGACACGGGATCACCCTTTGACCATTCGTAAAAGACACCGTCAAAGCCGACACGTTTAAAAAGCCTGAACTGCTCCTCTAACGGCATGGGAAAGCTTTTCGAGGCTCCCAAGCACAATTTTTGTCCGAACATATTCCTTTTTCCTCCGTGATAAACAAAAAGTGCAATAATTGTCCACATTTTTTTACTTTATATCTTGCATTGTACATAAAAATAAGTTAAAATACAAGTATAAAAGGAAATAAGCTGTACTTTTTGCCCTTTTATTCTTCAAGCTGTGCATAAGCGGTGCCGACCGCTTGCAAATAAAGTACTTTTAAGCGTTACGCTTTAAGGAGGAAAATAATTATGACAAAATTACCTGTCGGAATTCAGCTCTATTCCGTAAGAGATGCAATGGAGAAGGATTTTGCCGGAACCGTCAAGGCCATCGCCGCTATGGGCTATGACCAGGTCGAGTTCGCAGGACTCTTCAACCACTCGGCTGAGGAAGTTAAGGCTATCTGCAAGGAAGCCGGCGTGACCCCCATTTCGGCTCACGTAAGCATCGGTGAGGTTCTTCCCGATGTTGCAGGTGTTGTTAAGACCTATGCCGATATCGGTTGCAAATATATGGTCATTCCGTGGATGAACGCATCTTCTCTCCCCGGCGGAGAGAAGTATGACGAGTTCCTCGGTCAGATCAAGACCATTGCCGCCGAGCTTCACAAGTACGGTATGAAGCTTTGCTATCATAACCACGACTTTGAGTTCGAAAAGATTGACGGCAAGAACAAGCTCGACATTCTTTATGCCGACACAGACCCTGCCGATCTTCAGACACAGATCGACACCTGCTGGGCAAACGTCGGCGGCGAAAATCCCGCTGAGTATGTCAAGAAATACACCGGCCGTGCACCGCTCGTCCACATTAAAGACTTTGTCGGACAGAAGTCCAACAATATGTACGGACTTATCGGCGGCGGAAAGACCGAAGAGGTCAAGGCGGAGCCCGCAGTTCCGTTTGAGCTCCGTCCGGTAGGCTCGGGTGTTCAGGATGTTGCCGCTATCATCGCCGCCGCAGAGGCCGCAGGTGCGGAATCGGTCATCGTCGAGCAGGATCAGCCGAGTCTCGGCAAGACCCCGATGGAATGTGCCGAAATGAGCATTAAGTATATCAGATCGCTCTGATAGCTTTAAAATATTCTATTTAAAAGGAGTAATTAAAAATGACTAAAGACATTGATATGAACAGCTTTTCCTCCGATGCTTCCGAAGCTACCGCTCCCGTATCGACCGGCAAGAAAATGCGTATCGGTATAATCGGTACCGGCGGTATTTCCGGCTCTCACATCAGAGCTTACTTACAGCAGCCCGACGTTGAGCTAGTTGCCGCCTGTGACCTTATCCCCGGCAAGGCCGAGAAGAAATTCGCTGATTTGGAAGTTCCCGAGGGCGCAAAGTTCTTCACCGATTATAAGGAAATGATCGACACCGTTCCCATGGATGCCGTTTCGGTCTGCACCTATAACCGTCAGCACGCTCCCTGTACTATCTATGCACTTGACAAGGGTCTCAACGTTCTTCTTGAGAAGCCCTTCACTGTCACTCTCGATGAGGCTATCGAGGTTATGAAGGCAGAGAAGAGAAACGGCAAGTTCGTTTCGGTCGGCTTCCAGCCCAGATTTGATGCCAATATGCAGATGATCAAGAAGATCGTTCAGTCCGGCGAGCTCGGCAAGATCTATTATGTTCAGACCGGCGGCGGCCGCCGTCACGGTATTCCCGTAGGCTGGTCGACCACCTTCGTTGAAGAGGATAAGGCAGGCCTCGGCGCATTGGGCGATATCGGCTGCTACTCTATCGACCTTGTTATGAACGCTCTCGGCAACCCGAAGCCGCTCACCGTTACCGGAACCGCTACCGGCTTCTTCGGGACCAACCCCGATTCCTATACCGAAAGCGACAAGTATGCCGCAAAGCTCTTCGGCGTTGACGATTTCGCTTCTGCTTACATCCGTTTGGAGAATGATATCGTTCTCGACTTCAGAATTGCTTGGTATATGCACCTCGACACCCCGGGTGATACCATTATTATGGGTACTAAGGGCTCCTTGAGAGTTCCTTCGACCGACTGCTGGAACGGCTCCTTCGACAAGCCGATGACCATTTATCACGACGTTGCCGGCGTTGCAACTCAGACCACCGTTCCGCTTCTCCCCGCAACCAAGGATCTTTGGAACAAGAAAATCCGCTCCTTCCTCGATGCCTGCATCAACGGAACCGAGGCTCCCGTCCCAACCAGCCAGATCGTTTACAACCAGGCTATCCTCGACGGTATCAGCCGTTCCACCAAGGAAGGCCACGAAGTCAATGTTGAGATCCCCGAGATCTGAGCATAAAACAAAAATTATTTGGAGGTAATTTCCAATGGCAGACGTATTGGACGCTTTTAAAAGTGTTGAAAACAAAAAGGAAGTTGACGCTTCCCAGAAAGTAAAGATCGGTATTATCGGTACCGGTTGGATCGCAGAGGCACATATCGCCGCTTACAAGAAGCAGCCCGACGTTGAAGTCGTTGCCTTGGCCGATATCGTTCCCGGTAAGGCCGCTGCTTTCGCCAAAAAGTACGGCGTAGAGGGCGCCCACATCTACAACAGCGATGTTGAGCTTCTCGAAAACGAGAAGGATCTCGACGGTGTATCTATCTGCACCTATAACTGCCAGCACGCTCCCTGTGCTATCCATGCACTTGAGGCCGGCGTTAACGTAATGCTCGAGAAGCCCTTCACCGTTACTCTCGATGAGGCTATCGAGGTTATGAAGGCCGAGAAGAAGAGCGGTAAGATCCTTACCATCGGCTTCCAACCCAGAATGAGCGAAAATATGCAGATGATCAAGAAGATCGTCGAATCCGGCGAGCTCGGAGATGTATACTACATCCAGGCCGGCGGCGGACGCCGTCGCGGTATTCCGTTCCCCTACGGAACCACCTTTATCGAGAAGGAGACCGGCGGTATCGGCGCATTGGGCGATATCGGTTGCTACTCTCTCGATATGCTCCTCGGCGCTGTCGGATATCCGAAGCCGCTCACCTGTACCGGTTACACCTCGGCTTTCTTCGGCAAGGATCCCAAATATGCCGGCTATGTAGCCGCAGGTCATCCCGAGTATGCCGAGAAGTTCGGTGTTGACGACTTCGCAGCCGCATTCATCCGTCTCGAGGGCGGAATCATTCTTGACTTCCGTATTTCCTGGGCTATGAATATGGATACTTGCGGTGACGCACTTATCCTCGGTACCAAGGGCGGTCTCCGTATCCCCTCGACCGAGTGCTGGAACGGCGAATTCAGCAAGCCGCTCACCATTTACAAGACCGTTGCAGGCAAGGATCTCTCCTTCGAGGTTCCTTATTCTCCCTGCGGTGGACTCTTCGACAAGAAGATTCGTTCCTTCATCGACTCCATCAAGGAAAACGGCAAGCCGACCGTTCCGTCTTCCGAAATCGTATACAACCAGGCTATTCTCGACGCTATCAACA
>CAZWLH010000089.1:4046-5607 GCA_964634675.1 uncultured Eubacteriales bacterium | reverse complement strand
CTTCAAACGAAGCACCTACGGCGATAAGCTTGGAAACCGATTCAACAACCGCAAGATAAGCACCGTGATAAGGCGATTTCTCGGTTATAAAGGGATTATAACCCCATGCCATAAATGAGCAGGTATCGGTATGCTTTTTCTCGACCGATACCTTATTGACCATAGCCTGCGACGGGGTAAGCTGATACTTACCGCCGAACGGCATCATTACTGTGCCGGCACCTATGGTAGAGTCGAAGCGCTCGGAAAGTCCGCGCTTAGAGCAAATGTTCAAGTCGCCTGCCAGATCGGTCATACCCTTTTTGAAACAGCAAGGCGTTTTCTTGGCAAAATCGGCAGGTGCTGCGGGAGTGATGTCGATATGCTTTTCGGCACCGTTGGAATTCAAGAATTCACGGGACAAATCAACAATGGTGTTGCCGTTCCAATGCATTTTAAGGCGCGGCTCGGCAGTGACCTTGGCAACAACGGTAGCCTCCAGATTTTCGGAAACAGCCAACTCGCAGAAGCGTTCAACGTCGGACGGCTCTACGACAACGGCCATTCTTTCCTGTGACTCGGAAATCGCAATTTCGGTTCCGTCAAGTCCGTCGTACTTTTTGGGAACGGCGTTCAAATCAATGGTAAGACCGTCGGCAAGCTCACCGATAGCGACCGAAACGCCGCCTGCGCCGAAGTCGTTACAACGTTTGATAAGACGGGAAGCCTCGGGATTGCGGAAAAGTCTTTGAAGCTTTCTTTCCTCGGGGGCATTACCCTTCTGAACCTCGGAGCCGCAGGTCTCGATAGAGCTTAAGGTGTGCGACTTGGATGAGCCAGTAGCTCCTCCACAACCGTCACGGCCGGTTCTTCCGCCGAGAAGAATAACGATATCATCGGGATCGGGAACCTCACGGCGAACGTTTTCCTGCGGAGCGGCGGCTATAACAGCGCCTATTTCCAAACGCTTTGCGGCATAGCCAGGATGATATATTTCATCGACCTGACCGGTAGCCAAACCGATCTGATTACCGTAGGAGGAATAGCCTGCGGCGGCGGTGGTGACAATCTTCTTCTGAGGGAGCTTACCCTTCATAGTCTCGTTAACCGGCTTCAAAGGATCGGCCGCACCGGTAACACGCATTGCGGCATATACATACGAACGCCCCGAAAGCGGATCTCTTATGGCACCGCCGATACAGGTAGCGGCACCGCCGAACGGCTCGATCTCGGTCGGGTGGTTGTGGGTCTCGTTTTTAAAGAGCAAAAGCCATTTCTCGGTTCCCTCTTCGGTTTCGACATTGATTTTTACGGTGCAGGCATTTATTTCCTCGGACTCGTCCAATTTCGGCAAAAGTCCGCGCTTTTTAAGAAGTCTCGTACCGATAGTCGCGATATCCATGAGGTTTATCGGCTTGGTGCGGTTAAGCTCTTTTCTCGCGTCGATGTATTCCTCGTAAGCCGACTGCAAAAGCTCGTCCTCGAACTTGACACTGTCGACCGTGGTCAAGAAGGTGGTATGACGGCAGTGATCCGACCAATATGTGTCGATCATACGGATCTCGGTAACGGTCGGGTCACG
>CAZWLH010000089.1:0-3946 GCA_964634675.1 uncultured Eubacteriales bacterium | reverse complement strand
ATACACTGCGAAGCACTGTCGGCACGCTGATCAAACTGTCCGGGCAATGCCTCAACGGCAAAGCAGGTGTAACCGTCAAAATCGATATCGGCGGAAATGACATCAAGCTGAGGCTCGGAGAATACGGTTTTGCAAGAATAATCGAAAAGCTCTTCGGTGATATTTTCGACATCGTAACGGTTTATGACACGAAGTGCCTCCAATTCCTTAACACCGAGGAAGGTTTTGATATCCTGCTTAAGAGAGGCGGCTTCATGGTCAAGTCCGGCTCTTTTTTCAACAAAAATTCTGTATACCATTATATGATTTCCTTTCGGGATTATTTGAGTGCCTTAAGGGCACGCTGTCCGATATCCTTGCGGCAATATGCATTTTCGAAGGTTACATTTGCGGCATTTTCGTAAGCCTTTTTGACGGCACTTTCGAGGTCGTCCGCCACTGCGGTAACACCCAAAACACGTCCGCCGGCCGAAAGCAGCTTTCCGTCGGAAAGCTTTGCACCGGCCACAAAGACCTCTGCCTCGCCGTTTTCGAAATCGGGAACGGTTATCGGGAATCCGCTCTCATATTTTACGGGATATCCGTTTGATGCCAAAATGACACAGCAGGCCGATTGCAATTTGAACTTGACCTCGGTGGTATCGAGTGTTCCGTCGGCAGTTGCCTGCATAACGGTCAAAAGATCACTTTCCAAAAGCGGAAGCACTACCTGCGTTTCGGGGTCGCCGAAGCGGCAGTTATACTCGATGACCTTAGGGCCGTTCTTTGTCAGCATAAGTCCGAAATAAAGGCAACCCTTAAAGGTTCTTCCCTCACTGTTCATGGCATCGACGGTTGGCTTGAAAATCGTTTCCATACAAATTTCGGCCAATTCATCGGTGTAATAGGGGTTGGGAGCAACAGTTCCCATACCGCCCGTATTGGGGCCTTTATCGTTATCGTAAATGCGCTTGTGATCCATTGAAGAAACCATCGGCTTTACGGTTTTTCCGTCGGTAAAGGCAAGTACGGACACCTCCGGGCCTTCCAAAAATTCCTCGATAACAAGGCTGTTTCCGCTGTCACCGAATATCTTGTCCTCCATAATGGAGTGAACGGCATTTTCGGCCTCGCCGAGCGTTTCGGCAATAATAACACCCTTTCCGAGCGCCAAACCGTCGGCCTTAATAACTATCGGCAGGGACACATTTTTAAGATATGCAAGTGCCGACTTAATATCGGTAAAGGTCTCATAAGCGGCGGTCGGGATATAGTATTTCTTCATAAGGTTCTTGGAAAAAACCTTACTTCCCTCGATAATCGCCGCATTTGCGGTGGGGCCGAAGCACTTTACACCGACCTCGTTCAAACGGTCGACACAGCCGAGTACCAGCGGGTCATCGGGTGCGACTACGGCGAAATCGATACCGGTTTTAACGGCAAAATCAACTATTTTATCGATTTCCTTTGCACCGATATCGACACAAACGGCATCCTTGGCCATACCGCCGTTGCCGGGCAGAGCATAAAGCTCGGTTATGCTTTTGTTTTCTCTTAATTTGCGGATAATGGCGTGCTCACGGCCGCCTCCGCCAACTACCATAACTTTCATTATTTACCTCTCAGAATATCAGTGGTGGAACAGTCTCATTCCCGTGAACGCCATTGCCATACCGTATTTGTCGGCACATGCTATGACAACATCGTCGCGAATCGATCCACCCGGCTCGGCAATATAGGAAACTCCGCTTTTGTGCGCTCTTTCAATATTGTCGTCAAACGGGAAGAAAGCATCGGAGCCCAAAGCCACGCCGCTGACGGTATCGAGATACGCTCTCTGCTCGTCCTTAGTGAACGGCTCGGGACGTACGGTGAAGTATTTCTGCCAATTGCCCTCGGCGCAAACATCCTCTTCGTTCTGATTGATATATCCGTCGATAACATTGTCACGGTCGGGACGTCCGAGAGTGTCTTTAAAGGGCAGATTCAAAACCTTATCGTGCTGTCTTAAGAACCAAGTATCGGCCTTGCCGCCTGCAAGACGCGTGCAGTGAACACGTGACTGCTGACCGGCTCCGACGCCGATAGCCTGTCCGTCGACCGCAAAGCAGACCGAGTTGGACTGTGTATATTTGAGAGTGATAAGCGAAACGATAAGGTCACGCACTGCCGATTCGGGCATATCCTTTTTGGCGGTAACGATATTTTCGAGAAGCTCTTTGTTTATTTTGAAGTTGTTTCTTCCCTGCTCAAAGGTGATACCGAAAACCTGCTTATGCTCGATTTCGTCGGGAACATAGTCGGGGTCGATCTTAACGATATTGTATGTTCCCTTTCTTTTGGATTTAAGTATCTCCAAGGCCTCGGGCTCATATCCCGGAGCAATAACACCGTCGGAGACCTCACGCTTCAGCATAGTAGCGGTAGTAACATCGCAAACGTCCGACAAAGCGACCCAATCACCGAAGCTGCACATACGGTCGGTACCTCTTGCTCTTGCATAAGCGCAAGCCAGGGGTGACTCATCCAGTCCCTCGATATCATCGACAAAGCAAGCCTTTTTAAGCTTGTCGGAGAGCGGCAAGCCGATAGCCGCCGACGTGGGGCTTACGTGCTTGAACGAAGTGACTGCCGGCATACCGAGAGCCTCCTTGAGCTCCTTTACAAGCTGCCACGAATTAAACGCATCGAGGAAGTTTATGTATCCGGGACGTCCATTGAGTATTTCTATCGGGAGTTCACTTCCGTCGTGCATAAAAATGCGTGACGGTTTTTGATTGGGGTTACAACCGTATTTAAGCTCGACCTCTTTCATTTCAACACTCTCCTATTTATTTTTGTTTGCGATTCTCGAATCGGTTTTACCGGTTTCAAGATCAATGTATCTCACAAAAAGCGACACCTTATTATCGGCATTGAGATTATTCCACAAAATATCGGTAAGCTCATCTATTCCGACATCGGGCAGCTCCAACGTCTTAGGCTCGCCCTCAAATGACGGAAGCGGATTTCCGTCACATTTGTAAGTGTGGATAAACTTGGCTCTGCCACACAACGGATTGGAATACGCATAGGTGTATCTCTGGCAGGAAGAACCGTCACCCTCGGCAGATTTGAGGATAGAGAAAGCATAGTTCATATCGCCGTTTTCAAGTCTTATGATACCCGAAATTCTCGGAGTGAAGTTAGGGGCATCGTCCTCAAACTCTCTTGTTCTGAGCGCTTGCTCAAAGGTCATCTGTCTGTCCATAAGCTCGTAGACCGTATCGGTCTGGTCGCCGTTGGTAACGATGGTCTTGTTTCCGAGTACACGTACGGGTGAATAAATAATCAAATGGGGATCAACCATTTTCGACTCGTCAAAGGCCTCGGTCCTGATACCGTCGCCGTCTTCGACAAAAATTCTGTTGCGGCTGTTTTCACTGCGACCCATAATAAAATACGCAGTGACTGCGTTCTTTCCGTCGGCCGATTTGCCGATCATAATTCCTCTTCCGTGGTAGCTTAACGAATTAAGCTCCTCGGGTATAGTCCTTATATCCATAACATTCAATCCTTTCGGTTATTCCAATACTTCGGCAATGCCGTTCCTTACGGTTATTTTGCCGTCGCAGAAAAGCTTTACCGCCTTCGGCAATATCTTCCACTCGGCCTCGCTCATTATTCTTTTTTGCAAGGCTTCGGGCGTGTCTCCCGATTTCACTTCAACTGCCTTTTGAAGGATTATCGGCCCAGCATCGCACTCTGCGGTGACAAAATGAACCGTTGCGCCCGACACCTTAACACCCTTTGAGAGTGCGGCTTCGTGAACGTGAAGTCCGTAAAAACCTTTTCCGCAAAAGCTCGGAATCAGTGCTGGGTGAACATTTATCATTTTGTACTTAAAAGTATCGCAAACATTTTCATCAAGTATCGTCATAAAGCCGGCGTAAACGACCAAATCGGCTTTTTCCTCCAAAAGCTTGTC
>CAZWLH010000088.1:0-5636 GCA_964634675.1 uncultured Eubacteriales bacterium | reverse complement strand
TGTCGCCGACCTTAAGCACTGCCTTGGCGTCGATATCATCCCAAAGCGGTTCGGTCTTCGGGAACGGCTTGATGTTCGGGCCTCTCAATATTTCAACGCTTGCGGCTTCCTCGACCGATGCCGGAGCATCGACCATATTGTCGTTTATCTTGAACTTTTCGGGGAGCGTTATTCCCGAAAGGTCGGTGTCCAAGGTTCTCGGGTCGGTGAGGTAACCTGTGAGAGCGGCTACAGCGGCAGTCTCGGGGCTTACAAGGTAAACGCCTGCATCGGCGGTACCCGAACGTCCCTCGAAGTTACGGTTAAAGGTGCGGAGCGAGATACCCTTGGAGTTGGGTGACTGTCCCATTCCGATACAGGGGCCGCAGGCACATTCCAAAATACGCGCTCCGGCGGCGATAAGCTTGGAAAGCGCACCGCAATCGGCCAGCATATTGAACACCTGCTTCGAGCCGGGAGCGATTCCCACCGAAACGGTCGGGTCGACCGTCTTGCCGTCAAGTATTGCGGCAACCTTAAGCATATCGTAAAGCGAAGAGTTGGTACAGCTTCCGATAAGCACCTGATCGACCTTCATCTTGCCTATCTCTGTGACCTTTTTGACGTTGTCGGGCATATGCGGCATAGCGGCCAACGGCTCCAACCGAGAAAGGTCGATGGAAATTTCTTTGTCATAAACGGCATCGGGGTCACTCGAAAGCTCGGTGAAGTCCTCGGCTCTGCCCTGTGCCTTAAGGAAGGACTCGGTTATCTCGTCGGACGGGAAAATAGATGTGGTTGCTCCAAGCTCGGCGCCCATATTGGTGATGGTGGCACGCTCGGGAACGGAGAGGGTCTTAACGCCTTCACCTGCGTATTCGACTATATATCCGACACCGCCTTTGACGGTTAAAATTTTCAAAACCTCGAGAATAACATCCTTAGCCGAAACAAACGGAGAAAGCTTGCCCGTAAGATTGACTCTTATCATTTTGGGCATCGGAATGTAGTAAGCGCCGCCTCCCATTGCAACGGCAACGTCCATACCGCCGGCACCTATTGCGAGCATACCGATACCGCCGCCCGTAGGTGTATGCGAATCGGAGCCGATAAGTGTCTTTCCGGGCTTGCCGAAGCGTTCAAGGTGAACCTGATGGCATATACCGTTTCCGGGACGGGAATAGTAAATGCCGTGCTTCTTGGCGATGGATTGGATAAATCTGTGGTCGTCGGCATTCTCGAAGCCGGTCTGAAGGGTGTTGTGGTCGATATATGCGACCGAACGCTCGGTCTTGACACGGTCGACACCCATTGCCTCAAACTCCAAGTAAGCCATAGTGCCCGTGGCATCCTGTGTTAAGGTCTGGTCGATCTTCAAACCGACGTCGGTACCGGGTATCATTTCACCGTCGACAAGGTGAGCTTTGATGATCTTTTGTGCAATTGTAAGTCCCATTTATATCATCTCCTAAAAATACGTAAGTCTATTATCCTACAAAACTTCCGATTTGTCAATGATTTAACGAAAACTTTGTTAAAAAAACGTACAACTTTGCTTGCAAAAGTAATTTTGATCCGAAAAAGCGGTTTTGCGGTTGAAGTTTTAAGGCGGCGGTGGTATAATATAGATGAAAAAGTGCTTTAAAGAGGTGTTTTTATGATATTGTCATCCACAACAAGTATACTTGAAAAGCGTGTTGAGGGCGGACGTGCCGAGGCGGTCAAAATACTCGCAAAGGCCGGCTTCGACGCGGTCGATCTTTCACTCTGCGAAATGTGTGACGAAAACGATGTTTTCAACGGCGACGGCTATCTTAAAGAGGCCGGGCGTCTTAGAGATGTTGCCGAGAGGTGCGGTGTGTTCTTCAATCAGACTCACACCTATTTTCCGACCTCGTTTGCCGAGCCCGAAAAAACCGAAGCGGCAAGGAAAAAGGTCATAAGAGGTCTTGAAATATCGGCGGCGATCGGTGCCAAAACCGCGGTCGTGCATCCGAATCAGCACCTTTATTATGTCGGCGGCGATAACGCAAAGCGCCTTAAGGAAATGAATTATGAGTTCTACCGCTCGCTGATACCCTACTGTGAGGAGTACGGCATTGTTATGGCCACCGAAAATATGTGGCAGAGAGGAACACTTTCCAAGGTCATACTCGACAGCACCTGCTCAAGACCCGACGAATTTTGCGAATACGTCGATATGATAGACAGTCCTTATCTTACTGCCTGTCTCGACATCGGTCACTGCGGCCTTGTGGGTCAAACGGCGCAGGATATGATACGTGCTTTGGGTTCAAAGCGGCTCGGTGCACTTCACGTCCACGACAACAACGGTGTTGAAGACAGTCACGTTGAGCCTATGGCGGCATTTTTGTCAACGGTCAATTGGGAAGAGGTCTGCAAGGCACTTGCCGAGATCGGCTATAAGGGCGATTTCACCTTCGAGAGCGATAACCTGTTTATGAAGGTCAATCAGCAAACGGCTTTGCCTGCAGCGAGCTATCTTTGCAGTATCGGACGTTATCTATGCGGACGTATAGCGGCTTATTCCGATAAATGCTTACATTATATATGATGGCTCTGCGGCGACTGTGCTTTATGCACGGTCGCTTTTTATATGCCTTGCGGTGATTTTTAAAAGGTCAAAGAAAGTCAAAAAAATATTTTCGTTTTTTTGGGAAAAACTATTGACAAATCGAAAAAATGTGATATTATAATAATTGTTAGCACTCAAAGCGATAGAGTGCTAAAACACAGAGCAAGGGGTGATACGGTGGAATTAAGCGAACGCAAAAGGATCATATTGGCGGCTTTGATAAAGTCTTATCTCAAAACGGGCGAGCCGGTCGGTTCGAAATACCTGCTTGAGCTTACGGGACTCGGGGTTTCACCGGCAACTCTCAGAAATGAAATGAGCGAGCTTTGTGAGTTGGGACTTCTTTCGCAACCGCACACCTCGGCCGGCAGACAACCGACAAGCAACGGTTACAGCTTCTATTTTGAAGAGCTTATGAACCGGCGTGAGGTTCCCGAAGATCTTAAAACGATCATCGACAAGATGCTGTCCGATGCCGCAAAGGATCCCGAAAATCTTGCCTCGGTCGCAGGCCAGCTCTTGTCGGACCTTACTGGTCTTCCGGCGATTATGGCAACGGTCACACGTGAGGAAACATATGTCAGACGTGTTGAAGTGCTTCCGATGAGTCGCAGAACCGTGTTGCTGCTTCTGATAACCTCGGACGGCTTGGCAAGAAGCCGGATTTGCCGCAGTGCCTTTGATATAGCACCCGATGTGCTATCCTGCTTTGACCGAATGGTCGCAGCCGATATAATAGGCACCGAGCTTGTGAAATTCACTCCCGTGCTGCTGCAATCGCTTGTCGCAAAGAGCGGCGATCTGTCACTGTTTTTGATGCCGCTTTTGTCGAGCGTGTTCGAAATGGTCGAGGAGCTGCAATCGAAAAGCATAAACGTTCGCGGTGAGTCGAACCTTATGAAGTGCTACTCCGACGAAAACGAAGCGAGAGCGCTGCTCGGCTTGCTTGCATGTCAGGAGACCCTTTTCCCGATACTTGCAAACACACACGACAATATTGAAATAATATTCGGAGATACGACCGACATAGAGGATCTTAAGCCGTCAAGCCTTGTTGTCGCAAAATACAGCTTAGGTAACGAGGATATCGGACGTATCGGAGTTATAGGCCCTGTCAGAATGGCATATGAGCAGCTGATACCGAGTATCGAGTATTTTGCCGAGCGGCTCGGTGCGGTTATGACACAGGCTATAAAAGATCTTGAAGAATGATCCGAAAGGAAGAGTGAAATGGCAGAAAAGAAAAAGAAAGCCGAAGAAGAGAATATAAAGGAAGAGGCAAAGGTCGAAGAAAAGTGCGACGGAAGCGTTGAAGCGGAAGGCACGGCAGGTACCGATGAGTCCGAGCTTCAGAGGCTCAAAGACGAGCTTGCCGCTCAGAAGGAGCTTTTGCTTCGCACGGCGGCCGAATTCGACAACTACAAGCGCCGTACAGAGAAGGAGCGCCTGTCGGCGGCCGAATTCACATCGGCAAAACTGCTTAAAAAGCTTTTGCCCGTGTTCGACAACGTCGACCGTGCCAATGCAGCCGATAAGGACAGTGCCGATTACGCAAAGGGTGTTGAGATGATAGTCAAAATGCTCACCGATGCAGTCAAGGATTTGGGACTTGTCGAGATAGGCAAGGTCGGTGACAGCTTTGACCCGACGATGCACGAGGCCGTTATGCACATAGAGGACGAAAGCTTCGGTGAAAACACGGTATGCAACGTCCTTCAAAAGGGCTACAAATTCGGTGAAACGGTCATACGTCCCGCAATGGTGCAGGTCGCAAATTAAGTAAGGCTTTAGGCGAAAGCCTATTATTAAAAAATATATAAACCACATTTCGGAGGTAATTTATTATGGGAAAAATTATAGGAATCGATCTTGGAACAACTAACTCTTGCGTAGCGGTTATGGAGGGCGGCGAGGCCGTTGTTATCCCCAACGCAGAAGGTGCAAGAACAACCCCGTCGGTCGTCGCTTTTTCTAAGACCGGCGAAAGAATGGTAGGTCAGGTCGCAAAGCGTCAGGCTATCACCAACCCCGACAGAACCGTCATTTCCATTAAGAGAGAAATGGGTGCAAACTATAACGTCGACATCGACGGCAAGAAGTACACTCCGCAGGAAATTTCGGCCATCATTCTTCAGAAGCTCAAGGCCGATGCCGAAAGCTATCTCGGTGCTCCCGTTACCGAGGCTGTTATAACCGTTCCGGCCTACTTCACCGATGCACAGCGTCAGGCTACAAAGGATGCCGGTAAGATAGCGGGTCTTGATGTTAAGCGTATCATCAACGAGCCGACTGCAGCTGCGCTTGCTTACAGTATCGACAAGGAAGACGACCAGAAGGTTATGGTATATGACCTCGGCGGCGGTACCTTCGACGTTTCCATTATCGAAATGGGCGACGGTGTACAGGAGGTTCTTGCTACCGCAGGTAACAACCGTCTCGGCGGCGACGACTTCGACAAGCGTGTTATGGATTGGATCGTAGCCGACTTCAAGGCTCAGAACGGAATCGACCTTTCGGGCGACAAGATGGCTATGCAGCGTATCAAGGAAGCCGCAGAAAAGGCCAAGATCGATCTTTCGGGTATGACCACCGCAGAGATCAACCTCCCGTTTATAACGGTTGACGCCACCGGCCCGAAGCACTATGAGGGACAGCTCACAAGAGCTAAGTTCAACGAGCTTACCGCAGACCTTGTAGAGGCTACCATGGGTCCCGTACGTCAGGCTCTTTCCGACTCCGGACTCAACGCTTCCGACATCAACAAGGTTCTTATGGTCGGCGGCTCGAGCCGTATCCCCGCCGTTCAGGAGGCCGTTAAGAAGTTTATCGGCCGTGATCCGTTCAAGGGCATCAACCCCGACGAGTGCGTTGCCATCGGTGCCGCATTGCAGGGCGGTGTCTTAGGCGGCGACGTAAAGGGACTTTTGCTCCTCGACGTTACTCCGCTTTCGCTCGGTATCGAGACTATGGGCGGCGTTTGCACCAAGGTCATCGAGCGTAACACCACCATTCCTACCAAGAAGAGCCAGATATTCTCCACTGCTGCCGACGGACAGACCTC
>CAZWLH010000087.1:0-5647 GCA_964634675.1 uncultured Eubacteriales bacterium | reverse complement strand
CTTTTGAGTTGTTTTTTCTATTATTTTTGTTACCTATCTATTGTATCATAACACTTTGCTTAAAGTCGTTTGAGCGTTTTGCAATATTTTACTGATTTTATTTACAATATTTTCCGCTTGGAAATATTGTTTTTCTTGAAAAAATGTGATACCATATATAAAGACGGCTCACTTTAAAATCGCATTGCCGTCAGAGCCGCAACTTGAATTGGAGGAAAACATATGGCGATTTCCGAAGGAATACTCCGACCGATCAAAAATATAAGCGGTGGGATAAGCCTGCCTCACAGTAAAAATACCGCCGAAAAGCCGACGGTCACAATGCCTACGCCGAGCCGTGTCGTTATTCCGATGCAGCAGCACATCGGTACTCCCTGTACTCCGACTGTAAAACGCGGTGACAGCGTTTTCGTCGGTACCGTAATAGGAAGCAGCGATAAATATGTCAGTGCTCCGATACATTCGAGCGTTTCGGGCGCCGTTGCCGAGATCGGGAAAATGCTTTTGCCGTCGGGCAATACCTGCGAAACGGTCGTGATAGATTCCGACGGACTCGACACTCCCGACCCTCAGCTTAAGCCCGTTTCGGTCTCAACTCCCGAGGAGCTTGTTAAAGCCGCATATGACTGTGGTCTCGTCGGACTCGGGGGAGCCGGCTTCCCCACCCACGTAAAGCTTTCGCTTTCGCCCGAGAAGCCGATAGATACGCTTATCGTAAACGCCGCCGAATGTGAGCCCTTTATAACCTCGGATTACCGGGAGTGTGTTGAAAACACCGAAAATATTTTGGAGGGTATATTCCTTATAAAGGATATTCTCAAAATCGACCGTGTTATTATAGGTGTCGAAAACAACAAGCCGCACGCTATCGAGGCGCTTGTCCGCCTGACCGAAAGAGCCACCGGAAAGACCTTGGGTCCCGACAGCAGTGATGACGAAAAAATGCAGGCGGTTTACAAAATCGCCTCGGATGAGCGTGACTCCGACGACTCGGTAAAGGTTTTAAGGCTGAAATCGCACTATCCGCAGGGTGCCGAAAAGGTTTTGATATATACCGCAACGGGCCGGAAGCTTCCGCTCGGCAAGCTTCCGAGTGATGTCGGTTGTATGGTTATGAACGTTACGAGCATTTCCTGCCTCAACAAATATATAAAAATCGGTATGCCGCTCACACGCAAGACCGTCACGGTCGACGGCGATGCGATAGCCGAGCCGCAAAACGTTTCGGTTGCGATCGGTACTGCCGTCAAGGACGTTATCGAATTCTGCGGCGGATACAAAAAAGCTCCGCGCAAGGTGCTTTACGGCGGCCCGATGATGGGAACCGCACTTCCCAACACCTCGATGCCGATTATGAAGCAGAACAACGCCATACTGAGCTTCAGCCGCAAATCGGCCGAAAAAGCTGTCGAGCAGCCCTGCATCCGCTGCGGCCGATGTGCCTCTGCCTGCCCGATGAAGCTTCAGCCGCTTGAAATAGAGCCTGCTCTTCGCACGGGCGATATTGAAAGGGTCAAGGCTCTTTATGCCGATTATTGCATCGAATGCGGCTGCTGTTCATATGTATGTCCCTCAAAGCGGCATATGACACAGTCGATGCGCCTGGCAAAAGCAGCTCTTAAAAAGCAAGGAGTGAAATAAATGGAAAAGCTCACGGTATCACATTCTCCTCATATACGTCATAATGACTCGACCGTGGGTATTATGACAGATGTGATAATTTCTCTGCTGCCGTTGTCGGTCGCAGGCTGTATTCTTTTCGGAATGAGATGCGCCGCCGTGCTGGCGATCTGCGTTGTGACGGCGGTAGTTGCAGAGTATGTCTGTCGCAGGGTTATGAAGCGCCCGTCGTCTATCGGCGACTGCTCGGCCGCCGTAACGGGACTGATCTTGGGGCTGAACCTTCCTCCCGAGATACCGTTTTGGATAGCCGCAATAGGAAGCATTATCGCAATAGTCGTCGTAAAGCAGATGTTCGGTGGACTCGGCCAAAACTTTGCCAACCCTGCCATTACGGCACGTGTCGCATTGCTTGTTTCGTTCCCTTCGGCAATGACCTCTTGGACACTGCCGAAGGGTGCCGAGATCATTTCGAGCGCCACCGACACCGCCACCTTTGCGACTCCGCTTCTCACCGACGGATATACCTATAAGCAGCTGTTTTTCGGTCAGGTGCCCGGCTGTATCGGCGAGACCTTTAAGCTTCTGATTCTGCTCGGCGGACTTTATCTTATAGTAAGACGCGTGATTTCACCAGTTATACCGCTTTCGATGATCGGCACGGTTGCTCTTATGTCGTTTTTGTTCGGTAAGGATCCTCTTTATATGATACTTTCCGGCGGACTTATGTTCGGTGCCTTCTTTATGGCAACCGACTATGTCACAAGCCCCGTAAACAATCTCGGACGGCTGATATTCGGTATCGGCTGCGGACTTATAACCTTTGTGATAAGGCATTTCGGACACCTGCCCGAGGGCGTTTCTTACTCTATTCTCATTATGAATCTGCTCGTGCCGTATATCAACAGACTCACGGTGCCCAAGCCCTTCGGATGGGAGGCCGCAAAATGAAGAATATAAAATCGGTAATAATAACCTCCGTCATTTTGACCGTTATCTGCGCCGTTTCGGCGGCAGGACTTGCCTTTACCGACAGTCTTACCGCAGAGCGCATAGCAAAATCCGAAGAAAAGGCCGAAAGAGCGGCAATGTCACGTGTTTTGCCTGCCGAAGGCTACACGGCCGCGACCGTCACGGTGAACGGAACCGAAAACCGTTATTTTATCGCAAAAAACGGCGAGGATGAGATAGGCTATGTCTTCACCGTGCAAAGGAACGGCTACGGCGGCAAGGTCAAGGTAATGACCGGTATCGCAAAAGACGGTAAAATCACCGCAGTCGAGGTTTTGAATGCTTCGGACGAAACTCCGGGACTCGGTCAGAACGTGACCAAGGACAGCTTTTCGGAGCAGTTCAAGGGACTCGGCGGCAATGCCGTTATCGGCTCGAACGTCGAAGCTGTCACCGGCGCAACAATATCTTCAAAGGCCGCCGTCGGCTGTGTAAACGACGCATTAGACCTTTTCAAACACATAACGGAGGGTGGAAGCAATGAAAAATAACGGTAAATTATCCATTCTCACAAAGGGCATAATCAAGGAAAATCCGACACTGCGGCTTGTGCTCGGTACTTGTCCGACCCTGGCGGTAACTACCGCCGCCTTCAACGGCATCGGAATGGGCGTTGCGGCAACATTGGTGCTCATAGGCTCGAATGCGGTCATATCTCTGCTTCGCAACGTTATACCCGACAAGGTCAGAATACCCGCATTCATAACCATTATCGCGGCGTTTGTTTCGATCATTCAAATGCTCGTAAAGGCTTATTTGCCGAGCATCGACAGCGCACTGGGAATTTATCTTCCCCTCATCGTCGTTAACTGTATAATCCTCGCAAGAGCCGAAATGTTCGCTTCGAAAAATCCCGTACTGCCGTCGATTCTCGATGCTGTCGGTATGGGAATCGGCTTCACCGCCGCTTTGACACTTATGGGAATGATTCGTGAGCTGCTCGGTGCCGGCACTCTTTTCGGAATCCCCATAACGCAAGGTCACATTGCCCCGATGATAGTTTTCATACTCCCTCCAGGAGGCTTTTTCGTGTTCGGTATTCTTGTGGCGCTTTCAAACAAGCTTGCCGAAAAAATGGGCAAAAAGCCCGTGAAGTCCTTGGGCTGCGGCAGTTGCAGCGGTTGCATCGGCTGCGGCGGAGAGTGCTCTGACGGCACCGCCGACGACATTTCGGAAGGCAACTCCGATACCGAAGCCGAAACCGAATCGGTCTCCGATAAGGCTGACGTAAAACGACCCGAACCCGAGATGCCGGAGCAGACGGCCGTAAATGAGCCCGAAGCCGTCGACGGTAAGACCGCCGACTCTGAAAAACCCGAGCACAATACGGAGGTGACGGACAATGAGTAAGATACTGACCATAGTTTTAGCCGGTATTCTCACCGAGAATATGGTTTTGGCCAAGTTTTTGGGCATTTGTCCTTTCCTCGGTGTCTCCAAAAAGACCGACACCGCCGTCAGTATGGGTATTGCGGTAACGCTTGTTATGCTCATCTCAACCGCCGTGACCTATCCGATATATGCCCACATATTGGTACCGCGCGGACTTGAATATCTCCAAACCATAGTTTTCATTCTGATAATCGCCGCTTTGGTTCAGCTTGTGGAAATAATTCTAAAGAAATATATCCCTCCCCTTTACTCGGCGCTCGGAATTTATCTTCCGCTTATCACCACCAACTGCGCCGTTTTGGGCATAACCATTCTCAATTTCACAAACGAGCGCATCACAAATTATGTCGAAGCACTGTTCAACGCCTTGGGCGCCGGTCTCGGCTTTATGCTTGCGATGTTCATTTTTGCCGGAGTTCGCGGACGGCTTGAGACCGCCGATATTCCCGAATCGCTCAAGGGTCTGCCGATAACGCTGGTTGCGGCGGCTATCGTGTCGCTGTCCTTCCTCGGCTTTTCGGGCATTGTGGGATAGGAGGAAAATATGAACTCAGTTTTATTTGCCGTATTATCGGTTGCCGTTATCGGACTCATTGCGGGACTTGTTCTTTCGATAGCTTCGGTCGTTATGGCCGTGAAATCCGACGAAACGGTTGAAAAAATACGTGCCGAGCTTCCGGGAGCGAATTGCGGTGCCTGCGGATTTTCGGGTTGTGACGGATATGCCGAAGCCTTGGCGAAGGGCGAAGCCAAGCCCGGACTTTGTGCACCGGGCGGTGCCGAGCTTAACCGCAAATTGGGAGAAATGCTCGGCGTTGAAACGGCCGAAACCCGGCCCAAAACCGCTTCTGTATTCTGCAACGGCACCTGTGACAGGGTCGGAAGCAAAATGCATTATCACGGTATAATGTCCTGTGCCGCCGCCTCGACCCTTTATTCGGGACCTTCGGACTGCTCGTTCGGATGTATCGGACTCGGTGATTGTGTCAAGGCCTGCAAGTTCGGTGCAATCAAGGTCAAAAACGGCCATGCAACCGTCGACGTCGATAAATGCACCGCCTGCACCGCCTGTGTCGGCGTATGTCCCAAGGGTATCATCGGAATGATACCCAAAAAGCCTCAGGCCAGGGTCGCCTGCTCGAACCGTGACAAGGGTGCCGTGACACGAAAGCTCTGCACGGTTGGCTGTATCGGCTGCGGAAAATGTGCCAAAACCTGTGAGGTCGGTGCCGTTACACTTGAAAACAACTTAGCCAAGATCGATCCCGATAAGTGTATCACCTGCGGAAAATGTATCGAAGCCTGTCCCGTCGGATGTATTAGGGCAGAAAACGCATAAATTTTACCGTAAGACACGCAAATTCTTAAAAAACACTTTACAAATCAGATGATTTGTGTTATAATACCCTCTGTCGGTATGTGTGCCGACGTGACCGTTGTCTGAGCTTGGGGAGTAAGCCCTTTTTTGGGAATTCACCGACCCCTTGCACGGGAAACGGCGTAAATATTATGAAAGGGTGAAACAAAATGCTTAGCAAAGAAGTAAAGAGCCAGATCATGGCAGAGTACGCTACTCATGAGGGCGACACCGGTTCTCCGGAGGTTCAGATCGCTGTTCTGACCC
>CAZWLH010000086.1:0-5760 GCA_964634675.1 uncultured Eubacteriales bacterium | reverse complement strand
GCGCCGAGCTGTAGACGGCGCAGGTATAGGTGGACGGATCTTCGATCTTGCCGGGCGTTGCAAGGGTACACCACAGCAGCAGGGCAAAGACGAACAGCGCGCCCACCCACGAGAGGTTTGCTTTTTTCATGTACTTGATTCCTTTATTTGTCGTGATTGATTTTCGTCCGCGCCGGGCAGACTAGCCCCATACGTTCCAAACGACGTCAAGGGGGGTGTTTGCCGCGCCGGACTATAAAACGCTTTATTTCGAGCTGTTCCGCGCCAGCGAGCAGGCCGTCCGCCTTCTGTGCGAGGCCCAGCAGCGGGCCGAGCAGCAGGTGATGGACGCCGAGCCTCCGGCTCTGCGCCTGAGCGGCCAGCCGTCAGATCTCACTGAAGCGGAGCGGCGTTAAAGGCTCTCAGCCCTTTTTGGCCTCTGCCTTTGCGGCAAACTTCTCGTTATTGATGACAAAGCGCTCGTGAATGCCGCTGCCCACCGTGCCCTTCTCGTCGTGCAGGGTCACGCGGAACACCAGCTTGCGGCCCTCCACAGCGGTCAGCTCACTGTCGCAGGTCACGGTCATACCCACGGGGGTGGGAGCCGAGTGCTCCAGCTCCAGCTTGGTGCCCACCGAGCCGCAGCCCTCGTCCAGCTCAGCAGCCACGCTCATCCAGCAGGTCTTTTCGGCCAGTGCCACCAGCGCGGGGGTCGCAAAGACGTCCAGCGTGCCGCTGCCCATGGTGCGCGCGGTGTTTTCGGGAGTGACCAGCTGAGACTGCTGGCCACGGATACCGGGATTCAACATGATAGTTCCTTCTTTCTTGTTTTTCAATTCTTTCATTTTCCTGACACCAGAAATGGTGGATTTTTAGTCCATCGTTTAGAATACCACATTTTGCGCCGCTTCGCATCCTTTTTTGAAAGATTTTCCGAAAAAAGCGCGAATTGCAAAGCCTTTCGGAATATGATACACTGGATGCACCACAAAACAAACCCTGCATCTTTTGTTCAGGAGGAAATGAGCGATGGAATATCGTGTTTACGGCAGCGATATCGTGCTGCGCATCGACAAGGGCGAAGAAATTCTGGAAGCCATCCAGACCGTCTGCGAAGCCGAGCAGATCAAGCTTGGCTCGGTCAGCGGTCTGGGTGCTGTGGGCGAGGTCACGCTGGGCGTGTTCAACCGCGAAAAATTCGTCTACGAAAAGCAGACCTACACCGGCGATATGGAGATCGCCTCGTGCAGCGGCAACATCTCCACCATGGAGGGCAAGACCTACCTGCACCTGCACATGGTGGTGGGCAACGTCACGCAGGGCGTGTGCCACGCTGGCCACCTCAACCGCGCCGTAGTCAGCCTGACGGGCGAGTTCTTGCTGCACCGCATCGACGGCGCTGTAGACCGCGCCTATTCGCCCGAGGTCGGCCTCAACCTGATCCAGTTTGTGGACTGAGCCGACCCTCATTGCACCGCCCCCCGGCAAGCCCTGTGAGCCCCTTTGCCCGCAGCCCTTTCCGGGGGCTTTTTCTATTCTGCGCAAAAAATGCCAAAAACGCAGCCCCCGCCCCGGTGATCCGTCCGGGGCGAAAGCCGCGTTTCTGGTTGGCAGTTTTTATTTGGAGAAAAGGAGAATTACTCAGGGGAAAAACAGGCCGGGGCAAACCGTTTCAGGTAGTCTGTCCCGCCTGAGGAAAAGCGCCGTTTGCGTTAACGGTACTTCTTGAGCGGACGGCTGGGGACCCAGCCCTTAGTCATGAATGCGAATACCCACATTACGGCTACGATCGCGAAGCAGGCGATGGTCACGATCCAGGAGCCGGTGGTGCCCATGGTGGTGATGAGGATCGGGGGAATGACCTGCAGGCCGATGATGATGGGACGGTTGAAGATGTCGGCCACGCCGGAATCCTCGATGCCGCGGCTCTTCATCTCGGGGTCAACCACGCGCTGCAGCAGAACGCCGGTAGCGGCAACGCCCGTTGCGTGGCCCCAGACCATCATGTTGCGCTCGAACCAGTCCTCCTCGCTGGACTTGCCGCCAACATAGATGAACCAGATCCAGTTGATGATAAAGCCCAGTGCGCAGACGACGATCAGCGGGACAGCGTAGGTCATAACGACGCTCAGGTTCAGCGAGCCGATGCCGGAGATCATCAGGAAGTCGGTCGCGGTGCCCTGGATGTTCTTGATGGTGCCGCGGTCCACATACTCTGCTGCGCCCGTCTTGTTGAGCAGCGAGTTGAGGATCAGGCCAGCGATCAGGGACAGGCAGAACTCAGGAACGGAGACCTTGTAGTTGAAGGTATTCAGGGTAAAGCTTGCAAACCACTTGGAAGCCATATAGCCGAGCCAGCAGGCCAGCATGACGATGCCGAGATGGAAGCCGAGGTTGTCCAGACAGATGCCGGCCACCGTTGCCTTGCTGTTGGCCTTCTGCTTTTCCGGGGGAACCAGACCGGTGCGCATCTCAACGGGCAGCTCCTTGGGGTTCTCGACGTAGTGGCCGTAGCCCTTACGGGTGCCCCAGTTGATGATGATCATGCCGGTGATGATACCGCCCACGATGCCGATGGTAGCGCAGGTGTTGCCAAGGTCGGTCATTTCAGCAACGCCCAGCTCTTCCAGAGCAGCGCCGACTGCGGCTGCAGTGCCGTGGCCGCCGTAGAAGCCGGTAGCCATCATCAGACCAAAGTTTTCGTTCAGGGTGGGGTACATCTTGGTCAGCAGGGTGATGGTGACCAGCATACCCACGGCATACTGCAACACAGCAATGCCGGTGACGTTAAAGAACATACCGCTGATCTTAGAGCCAGCCATGGCGCCCTTTGCGGGTTTGTCGCCGATGGGGGTAGCAGCAAAGATCACGACGATCAGCACGCTTGCGTAAGTGCCGAAGGAAGAAGACAGCGGCAGAATGCGCAGCGCTTCTACCGGGCTCTTGGGGCCGAACAGCAGCGCCAGAAAACCGGCGATAACAGCAGGGGGAACCAGGACTTTCTGGAACAGCTTGACCTTTGCACGCAGCAATTCGCCGACCAGAAGCAGAGCGCCCATGACAGAGACATCGACCATGACCTGCCAAATGGCATCCTTCATTGTAATACTCATACGAGACGTCCTCCTTTTTTATTTTGTGGCAAACGCCTTACAGCGTCTTGCCGTAGTAGGGCAGCTGCTCGTCAAAGCACTTGCCCTCGTTGCGGTACCATTCCACCATGTGAGCCACAGCATCGGCCGCCTTGGTCGCTGCGGCCAGATCCGAGTTGAAGCCCTGATGGGGCTGGACATAGATATTTTCGGTGTGGCTCTCGGCCATTTGCAGCATGACCAGACCAGCCGTTACGTTTTCGTTGGGCTCCACAACGCCCTGACGAACCGCATTGGAGAACACGCTCTCGTTGGAGAACACGTCCACACCGATGCCGCTGATGACACCCTCGCGGTACAGCTTGAGCAAGCCTGCCTCCGGGGCGATCTCTCCGCGGGTGACATTGATGAAGATCAGGCCCGGCTTCGCCTGTTTGAGATAGTCGTAGGAGAAGTAGTTTTCATTATAGAAAACACTGTCCTTGATCCGGGTCAGATTCATGGTGTTGATGATGATATCGCTGTTTTTGATGGCTTCTTCCTTGCTGACGAACTTGACCGTGCCGCCATACAGCTCCGACAGCTCCTTTTCGCGTACATCCACGGCCTGCACCGTCACGCCGTTTGCAGCGCACAGGTCGTAGGTGCGTTTACCGATCTTGCCCACGCCAAACACGGTGACAACGCGATCCTCCATCAGCTCCATAAACGAGTTGGTCTTGTTGCGCTCAAAGGTGGCCGTGTTGACAGTGTACTGGTTGAGCAGGCCCGCGGTGCAGTACAGGAATTTTACTGCCGTCTGGGCAACTGCGTTGACGCAGTAGTTGCGCAGGGAAGTGATGTTTGCCTGCTCGGCCAGGTGCTCCACATGGTCGTAGCCGGCGCTGCGGGTGATAATGCCCTTCTTTTCGCCCTTGAGCCACTCAGCAGGGATCTTGGAGTGGGTCTTGATGGTGATCAGAGCGGGCAGCTCCTCCTCGGGGTGAGCTTCCAGGTAAGCTTGCAGAGTATCCGGCACCACCAGCGAACGCAGGCTTGCCGGCAGCTGACCCTTTGCCTGAGCGGCTTTGGTATCGTCCGCCAGGTGGACAGCTTCCTCACCCAGAGCTTCAAAATGAATGACATCGTAATTCTGGGACATCTTTGCTTTTACTCCTTACTCGCCGTTTTGAGACGCAGTTATTCCATAGAAACTACGGCACAAAACACGGGGAAACTTTGCCGTTGCGCATTGGCCTCTGTAATTTGGAGTATATCAGGAATGCGGCTCAATTTCCTGCTGATAACTGGATTAAAATTGACGAATCTTGCCAAGTCATAAATCACAAAATCGATCCCCATTTTGCCCCAAATTTCAAGGCAAACGGCAAAAGACTCACCCATTTGACAGTCAAACAAAAAATATCGCCCTGAAATCCAAAATAGCGCAAAATCGGTTTTGTTCTTGAGTTGCATTGCCACAATATTGATGAATATTGCGGTTTGGTCTCAAACCCCTTTCCGTTCCCCTGTCCAATGCACTAAAATAGAGCCATAATAAACGCAATAAGGTTGAAAAATCCTTTTGGCGTCCCTCGTTTTCCCATTTGTTTCAACAATATGCTGTTACTTAGAAAGGAAGGGCGTCTCATTTATGCTCCAGTGTCAATACGAAGCACACATCAGTAAAAACGATACCTTTTCCATGGACAAACCCCACTTCCACGAGGACATCGAAATTGTTCTGTGCGTGGCGGGCGAGGGCGTGTTTTTCCTTGGCTCTGAGGTATTTCCGCTTTACCGTGGACAGCTGTTCCTCATCGACAGCTCAGTACTCCACCGCAGCGTTGCCAACGAGGAATACCGCTGCATGGCGTTCCACATTGCGCCCGATATGTTGCAGGAGTTCAGCACCCGGCAAACCAACTTCGCCTCCCGGCATTCCAACTGCGGCCACGTTGCCACACTGGACGAGGAACAGACCTGCCAGCTGGAAGCACAGTTCCAGTCGCTGTTCTCGCCCGCAGGCGGACAGTTCGGCGAGGATATGCGCCGGATGCTGGAGGTGCTGGAGTTTCTGCTGACCTGCTACACCCACTTTGCCCACGTCGGCCCCACCGAGGGCCACGCCAACCCCAGTCTGGACAAAGTCTCGCCCATTCTGGACTACATTCAGGAGCATCTGGAGGAGCCTCTGACGGTGGAGAACATCGCCGAGGTATTCTTTATGAGCAAATATTATCTGTGCCACATTTTCAAGGAGGGCACCGGCTTCAGCCTGATGGACTATGTGATCAACTGCCGGGTGCTCAAGGCGCGCTCGCTGCTGCGGCAGGGGATGCGGGTGCAGGAAGCGGGCGAACGGGCCGGCTTCCGCAGCAACGAACACTTTATCCGCACCTTCAAAAAGCTGACAGGCACCACCCCCAAGCGCTATGGCATGATGTACCGCGAGATCGACCAGAACATGAAGCAGGAGCTTGTCACCGTCGAGGGCACCGACGGCCGCCTGATCCAGAGCATCAAGGCGGGCTGACCTCACAAAAACAAAAAGACCGTTCCGCAAAGCGCGAAACGGTCTTTTTTCTGTCTCCAGACGCACAAACGCCCCCGGGCCGCATACCGCACGGCCCGGGGGCGCCTGTGTTCAGAAGAGCAGTTACATGGTAAGAAAGAGTTTGCTCGGAATTGTTTTACAGCATATCAGCAA
>CAZWLH010000085.1:0-6012 GCA_964634675.1 uncultured Eubacteriales bacterium | reverse complement strand
GCCGCCAAGAAAGATAGTCGTCAAATACAGAACCCGGCTTACAGATCCGGTCGCACAAAAGCGTATGCAAGGCTTCCTTGCTTACGGCAAAGAGCGTCAGACTTTTAACGGTCCGACGCTCTTTTATTTTTTACAATACTCCGAGAATCGATTTAAGCACTGCAAACATCAAAGGAATGGTTATAATACAAAGCGTATGGGATATCATTGCCATAGATGCACCGGTCGAAGTATCCCCTCCGTAAGCCGCCGGGAAAACAACGGTGTTAAGACCCAACGGTGTGCCGAACGCAAAGAACGTAAGAATTATACAGGTATCGTCGGCCTTGAGAAGAATGAGAATGTCAATAAAAAGCGCAGGTAAAATAATCAAACGCAAAGCCGTCGCAATATATACTTTGCCGTTTGAAAGAAGCTTTTTGAAATCATAATCGGCAACAACAAAGCCCGTAAGCAGCATTGCCAAGGGACCCATACAGTTAGCCAAATTTCCGACCGTTGAGGTCACAAAGCCGGGAATGTAATTTGCAGCCCCCGTAAGTCCCAAGACCGCTCCTATGATTATCGAGACGAAAATAGGATTAAGCAGACTCTTCAGTATGTTTTTACCCTCACCTTTGGGAATAAGAATGATAACACCGCCGGTATAAACCGCAATGTTAAGCGGAAGTATGAAGAGCATATAATAATAGAGCATTTCGGGTCCCAAAATTGCAGGAACAATGGCATTTCCCATAAAAGAAAAGTTGCCGAAGGTAAGTGCGTATTTATAAATCTCACGTGTATAACCATGACAGCAGAAAACGCCCGAAAGCGGCCAAGCGATGGCAACCGCAAGAACGAGAATTATAAGGCAGTATAAAATCAGACTGTACTGCTCCTTTATTGAAGCAACGGTACAGTACTTCATAAAAGTATTGATGATAAGCGCAGGAACAAGAAAATAGTTCTCGAGCTTAGACAAAACCGTTGCGGTATCGGCCGGAGCCAATTTCATCTTATTGGTGATAAATCCCAACGCCATACACAAAAACATTACAAGCATCGGTGACAGCGTGGCTTTAAATGTCTCAAACAAATTTAACAACTCTTTTCAAAAATTTAAACTAAAATCACGAACCGAAGAATTCACTCTCAAGTGCCAGCAAAGCGTGTGATAGATCGGCAGATGGCACTCCTGTATTTTATAGGTCACGGTTCGCGGTGCCTTAATGCAAACGTCGCAGATATCGGCATTTTTTTCCGCCGCCGTTACCGCAGCAAAGCAGCTTGCCGTTAGCTTTGTAAGAAGCTGTCAAAGCCTCAACTGCTTTAAAAACATCATCCTCACAAGGCTTTAAACAGGGGTATCTTCCCGACAGATCCATTATTTTTAAGGTTGAATCTTTCATTAGCAGCACCTCGCAGAATATAATACCTCAAAACACCGTTTAATTGCAGCTCAAAAATGCGCCGTTTTGCAAAAGCTTTAAAAAGCTCCTCGGAAAGATCCGAGGAGCGGAAATTAAGCCTTTGCTTTCTTAGCGGGCTTCTTGGAAGCGCGGTACTCCATCCACTTGACCCAAAGCGGACCTGCGATGAAGATAGAGGAAACACAGCCTGCGATAACACCGACTGCCATGGGAATAGCGAAGGTGCGAAGAGCGGTGACACCGAAGAACTCGGCAACGACAACAACACTCATTATAGCGGCAAAGGTGGTAAGCGAGGTGACGATCGAACGTGCAAAGGTCTCACTGATACTCTTGTTGACCTGATCACGGACAGAGGCGGTCGGATCAAGCTTACGGTTTTCACGGACACGGTCGAAAATAACGATAGTGGCATTAAGCGAATAACCGAAGAGTGTCAAAACAACTGCAAAGAAGTTGGTGTCGATCTCAAGTCTGAAAATAACGCAGACGAAGAACGAAATGATAACATCGTGCAGAAGTGCGGCAAAAGCCGAGATACCTGCGGTAATACCGCCGATCTGACGGAAGCGGATACCGATGTAAATTACGATCAGCAATGCCGCAAGAAGAACGGCAAAGAGGCTCTTAACAAGGAAGGCACCTGCCAATGTCGGGTTAACGGTATTGTTCTCCAACGACTTGATCGAATTATCGGGGAAGTTCTTATTGAGAACATAGGAAACAGCGGTCTGAACAGCAACCATAGATTCGGAAACCTCAGGCTCACTCTCGGTAGCGGAAGTTGTCGAGCCGGTCGACGACTCGGTCGAGCTTACAGAAGACTCGGTCGACGACACATCGGACGATACGGTGCTCGAGGTCGATGAAGTATCGGAAGAAGTGCCCGAGGTGCTCTCGGTCTTGCCTCCCTCGGCAACGATGGCATCAAGCTTTGCCTGATCGACCTCTTCAACAACATTGCCCGAGAACGAAATAACTATTTTGGTAGCATCGCTTGAATAGTCGGTGCTTTCACTGATAACGGCATCAAGTCCCAAATCATCCTTGATGACCTGCTTAACGGCATTAGAGTCAAGATCGCCAGTATAGGAATATGTAAATCTGCTACCGCCGGCGAAGTTGATGTCAAAGCCGACACCGAAAACAGCGGTAATCACAATACCGACAATAAGCATTGCGGCAACACCGACAGTGCATTTCTTGAAAGAACCGACGAAATCGAACTTTTCGATTTTGCTTTCCTTCTTAACCTTCTTCGGATCAGCTGCACCGTAAAGCCAAGGCTTGCGGAGGAACTTGAATCTCGAAGCGCCCATAAGCATAATTCTCGAAGCGAACACACCCATAATGAAGTTGAAAACAACACCGACGATAAGGGTATATCCGAAGGAATAAATATTTCCTGTAACGGAGGAGCTGAGGAACGGGAAAAGGAAGGAGAATATCTTGCCGAGAAGGCTGTCGGGAGTACCGAATGCGGCCAAAAGAACAAGAGCAACTATAACGTTGGTAATATTTCCGTCAAGAATCGAGCTGAACGCATTCGAGAAGCCCTGCGAAACAGCGCCGTCGATGGTTCTTCCCTTTTTGAACTCTTCCTTAATACGCTCTGCCGAAATAACGTTGGCGTCAACGCCGAAGCCTATCGACAAAATGATACCGGCGATACCGGGAAGCGTCATAGTGAAGCTGTCGGTACCCGAGAAGAAGCCGGTGATACAGGCGATCATTCCGCCTGCCTGTCCTGCAAGTGCTATACAGGCAATAAAACCGGGCAAACGGTAGCGAACTATCATCATAATGCAGATAACCGCAAATGCAATGATACCTGCGATAAGCATAACTCTGAGAGCTTCCTCACCAAGGGTCGGAGAAATGACCTGAAGCTTGGAATCGTCAACCGTCAATGCAAAGGGCAAGGAGCCGGCATTTATCTTCTGAGCAAGCTCAGAGGCTTCCTCAGCGCTTTCCATACCGGTAATGGTGGCAACACCGTCGGTGATGGCCTCATTAACATTCGGAGCCGAAAGCAAAACGTCATCCATATAAATGGCGATCTGCTTGCCGACCTGTTCGGCAGTTGCGGTGGCAAACTTTGCGGCACCCTGTTCGGTCAAGGTAAGCTTAACGGTATGAGAACTTTTACCTGAGCTCGAATCGGTGTAATATCCACCGTAAGATGCGCCCTTAATATCGGCGGCACCCCGGAGAACGACACTGCCGGTATTGTCTGAGCCCTTATAGAAGGTCAGCATTGCGGTCTCGCCCAAGGAGTCGACTGCGGCGGTCGGATCGTATGACTCGTCATCCGACTGCCACGGGAAGCGGACAATTATCTGTTTGTTATCATAATCGGTATAGACCTCGTAATCGGTAATGTTGTTGTAAAGCATACGGGTCTCGATTATCTGCTTGGCTGAATCCATATCGGAATCGGTAATATCGGCATCCTTAATGTCGGGTGAGAAAATAGCTTCAACACCGCCGCTGATGTCAATACCCCATCTGATATCGCCGGCACCCTTAACGTAAAGCTTTCTCGTATCGCCGTAATAATCATCGGCACCGAAGAACGATGCGGCGGTGAAAGCGATAACAAGAACGGCAACGATAACGAACCAATGCTTGCCGACGTATTTGTTCTTGCGTTTCATCGTGAAACCTCCAAAATAGTATTATATTATCTGTATATTGAGCAATAGACAGAAAATCACAGAAACATTATACAATCTTTTGTCGGTTAAGTCAATCAAAATCGTTACAAATATTGTAAATTTATAAAAATTTACAAGTTCAACAGCTTTTCAAGCGTTGCAAGCTTAACCGAAACACAAAGAAGCTCGGTGGCATCACGGAGCTCGGCAGGCGTCGGAAACGACGGAGCTATACGGATATTGCTGTCGTCGGGGTCCTTCCCGTAAGGATAGGTAGCTCCGGCAGATGTCAGCACAAGTCCTGCTTCCTTGCAAAGTCCGACCGTTCTCTTTGCACAGCCCTTCTCGGTGAACATACTGATAAAGTAGCCGCCGTTCGGCTTTTTCCAGCGCGCAATTCCCGTACCCTTGAGATCGGAATCCAAAACCTCAAGCACAGCTTCGAACTTAGGACGCATTTTTTCGGCGTGAAGCTTCATATGCTCGGTGACGGCCGCCTTATCGGGCAGCATTCTCGAATGTCTCAGGTGATTGAGCTTATCGGGACCGATCGTCTGATAGTTCATACGCTTCTTTATGCGAACGATATCCTCGTCACCTGCCGCCATAGCAGCAACACCTGCGCCCGGGAAGGTGATCTTCGAGGTGGAAGCAAACATGATGGCACGGTTGGGGTTTCCGGCCTTTATGCACTCGTCGTAAAGCGAAGCCTGTGCATCGCATTCGCCGAATATCGGATGTATAACATATGCGTTATCCCAAAATATTCTGAAATCGGCTGCAGCAGGAGTCATCGAAGCCAGCCTCTTTATAACACTGTCGGAATAAACGATACCGTCGGGGTTGGAATATTTGGGAACACACCACATACCCTTTACCGAGCTGTCCTTAATAAGCTCTTCGACGATATCCATATCAGGTCCGTCATCGTTTAAGGGAACGTTTATCATTTCGATACCGAAATACTCACAAATACCGAAATGGCGGTCATATCCGGGAACGGGACAAAGGAATTTGACGGTTCCCTGCTTCATCCAAGGCTCGGCACCGATTCCGTGTGTCATACACTGAGCGATCATATCGAACATCATATTAAGCGAGGCATTGCCGCCGACGATAACGTTTGAAACCGGAACCTCCAAAATATCGGCAAAAAGCTCCTTAAGCTCCGAAAGACCGTCAAGTCCGCCGTAATTTCGGCAATCCACACCGTCACGGCTGTGAAGATCGGTATTCGACGAAACCAGGTCGAGCAGTCCGGTGCTGAGCTCAAGCTGATCGGCACCCGGTTTACCGCGTGACATATCAAGCTTCATTCCCCTACCCTTTAAGCTATCGTACTTTGACTTTACGCTGTTATACTCCGCCAAAAGCTCGGGCGAGGACATATCGGCATATTGTTTCATAAAAAACTCCGTTTCCGCCGACTGCATGGTCGGCAAGTATTATCAACACATATCGACTTATTTTAATATATTTTCGGCACGTTTGCAAGCGATTTTTAAGAAAAGTGTCTTTTTTAAGTAATTATATTAAGTTTAAAGCCAAGTAGTGATAAAAAGTTTAGGAATTCAGTATAATTCTTTATAAAGTTAAGTTACGGCCGAAACCTACACCCGATTTTCTTTATTTAATTAAGCATTTAAAGTATATATATTAAAATTCCGCATCTTTTAAATTCTGTATTTCGATCAAAAACAGCTCGGGTTCAGCGCAATATTTTAAATTTTCAGGATTTTTTCAAATAATTTGCAAAAATGACTTGACATTTCGACGAAAAATCTATATAATAATACGGCACTCAGTTGAGAGTGCTGAAAATAACGAGGTGTGGCTCAGTTTGGTAGAGCGCTGCGTTCGGGACGCAGAGGCCGCAAGTTCAAGTCTTGTCACCTCGACCATACAGAGTGTTCTTATAGTAACCGAGAGGTTTCTTGTAAGAA
>CAZWLH010000084.1:0-6039 GCA_964634675.1 uncultured Eubacteriales bacterium | reverse complement strand
CGTGGTCGATGACGGTGTCGCAAAGCTTCCCGATATGTCGAGCTTTGCCGGCAGTATCGCAACCGCCGACCGTTGCCTGCGTGTGCTGTGCCGCGATTACGGCATAGGGCTTGCCGATGCATCGAAAATGCTTTCTGCGGCACCGGCCAAGCTTTTAGGGTTGTATTCTTCGGTCGGAAGCATTGAAAAGGGAAAAGCGGCCGACCTTGTGGCAGTCGACCGTGGTCTTAATGTGCAATACGTCATTTTGGACGGAAAATTAACGGTATAAGTGGGGACGTTTTCTCTCCCTCCGTATTTTTGCCTACGGCAAAAAACCACTCCCTCACCGGCTGGAGACTAATTTAGCCGTTTCTTTGAAATTCAGCAGTTGCTAATCTCGACAATAGCGGACAGCCCTTAAGGTCTGTCCCTACGGTGTGTGATTTTTCATTTTTGCGGACATTGGATTCCTTTGTTGAAAATATAAAACTCCGTCGTAGGGATGGTTGTCCTCGACCGGCCGTCCTTTTTCGGGAGGAGCAAGCCCTCCTCCTACGCTCAATGATGTTATTTGTGCGTTTAAGTCCTTGACCACACGTGCTTGTAAGCAAAAATTCGGCATCGAAAAAATGTTTCAGCGCTCCTGTGCCGAGCATATAATCAGAGACAGAAACGATTACGAGATACGAAGAAGATATATTTATGAAAACCCGATACGTTGGTATCTCAAGAGTACTAAAATAAGCGAATGACACAAAAACCCGACAGAAGGACACGACTTCTGCCGGGTTTTAATGCATTTTTGATATTTCGCAAGAGGAAAACCGTTCAGCTACGCCTTATTCATCTCAAGCTGAGCCATCACAAGGCTGTAGTATATTCCCTTTTTCTTCAGCAATTCGTTGTGCGTGCCGAGCTCGGCGATTTTTTTGTCGTCGATAACGGCGAGTCGGTCGGCACAGCGCAAAGTCGACAGACGGTGCGCTATCGCAAAGGTCGTGCGCCCTTGTCTCAGATGCTCCAACGCCTGCTGTATCTGATATTCGCTTTCGGTGTCGAGCGCCGAGGTGGCTTCGTCGAGTATCAGTATCTTCGGGTCACCCAAAATCGCACGTGCAATGGCGATACGCTGTTTTTCACCGCCCGAGAGCATATGACCTTTTTCACCGATATAGGTATTATAGCCGTCCGACAGTCGACAAATGAATTCATGTGCGTTGGCCGCTTTTGCCGCTTTTATGACCTCCTCCAAGGTGGCCTCGGGACGGGCAAAGCGAATGTTTTCGAGCACCGTTCCGGCAAAAAGGAAGGTTTCCTGTAAAACGACACCGATCTGTCTGTGATAGTCGGAAGGGTCGAGTTCTTTGATATCGTATCCGTCGACCGCTATCGAGCCCTCCTGTGCATCGTACAACCGCATAACAAGGTTTATAAAGGTCGATTTTCCGCTTCCCGAAGCGCCGACAAGACCTATCATTTCGCCCTGCTTCACGTCGAGACTGACTCCGTCAAGCACCGGCTCATGAGAGCGGTAACCGAAAACGACGTCTTTAAAGGAAATATCACCCTTTATTTCGTGCTTTACCGGCTTTTCCGATGCTTTGACCTCCGGCTCCGAGTCCAAAACGTCATATATTCTGTCGAGTCTGGTGGTCATATTAACTATCTGCCTCGGCAAAAACGACATCCAATTCAAAGGACCCAAAAGCATTCCGGCATACGACACAAACTGCGACAGTTCACCGACCGTCATAGAACCGTTCAAAACGTCGAGTCCGCCGAGGTATACTATTATATATGTGCCCAATGACAAAAGCAACGACAGTATCGGGAACACGGTCGCAAAGAAAAGCTCGTTTTTGCGTTGCACCGATGCAGAATCCTCATTCAATTCACGGAAAATTTCGGTCTCCGAGCCTTCTCGGCCATAGGATTTCACGACCCTTATGCCCGAAAGCACGTCTTGGAGCTTACTGTTTATCTTGTCGTCCTTTTTGTGCTGACGGTGGTATATTTTTCGAATGTGCGGCCAAAATGTGCGCGAGAAAATGAGTATCAGCGGAACGAACACAAAGGCGGCGAGTGCAAGCTTAACGTTGAGCCACAGCATAACGACCGCCAATGCAATAAGCTTTATTATGTGTGCGAACATATCGCAGAAGCAGTCCGAGAAAAAGCGGCGTACTCTGAACGTATCGGTGAACACCCTTTCAAGAAGCTCACCCGGGTTGCGCTTGTTGATGTATGACATCGAAAGCTTCTGAATGTGGGCACTCAGCTTGGCTCTCAGGTCATATTCTATTCTCATCCCGAGTCTTGAGCATAAAAAGCTTTTCACAAGGTTAAGTACAAGTGTCAGCAATATTATACCGACATATATCCCCATAAAGACACATATGTCACCGAGCGTGCCGTTTCCGCTCATAAGATGTCCGTCGACGAAATATCGCATAACGAACTGTTGTCCGAGCGACAGTGCTGTAACGGCCGTCATAATCAAAACCGTGATGAGCAGGGTGCCCTTATATTTGCCGCAGATGTCCAAAACACGGGCGAGACTGCGGCTCTTTTTGTTGCATTTCGGGCATTGCTCCGTGCCTCTGAGCACACGGCCGCAGATAGGACATTCCTTTTCACGGTCATTGTTTTCGACAAGTGCTTTTCGGCCGTTTTTGAGCCCGACGGCGCCTCGTGCAAGGCAGGCGAACTGCACACTGTGCTTTTGGGTGAAGCGAGCGAATATCCGCTCCTCACCGTCTGCTTTCACTATGAGCAGACCGCTGTCGACCTGCGGCAAAACGGTTATATCCTCACATTTTCCGAGCGGCACCGTTTCGATTTGACCGTCGCAAATGCAGAACAGCTCACGCTCGGTCGCACCTGC
Organism: uncultured Eubacteriales bacterium; assembly: GCA_964634675.1. Lineage (GTDB taxonomy): Bacteria > Bacillota > Clostridia > Oscillospirales > Acutalibacteraceae > UMGS172. The sequence goes on along the minus strand of CAZWLH010000084.1, from coordinate 3,173 downwards.
GAAAATATCGGGCTTGAAAAGTCCGTCGCGGTCAATATCCGAGCGCACACAGTATTTCGGCTCAAGCTCGGTCACTTCACGCAGCTTTTCACGAAGATAAGAAGGCAGTTTAATGTTAAGTTCCATAGGCTATAAGTACAGGTCTATCTTTTTATGCTCTTTCGGAGAGAGCTTCGACAGATCCTCTAAGATGTAACGATTTTCGTTCGAATCCTTGATAATTATACCGCGACCGTGCGGTATGACACTGCCCGATGAGCCGGAGGAGCTTGCGAACTTGGCCTTGCCCTTGTCGGTCATAACCGTCCAATAGGTGAAGCCGTATTCCTCCTTTATATTGACGATGGACAGTATTTTCGGCATATAATAGCGGAGCGACAGCTGATGCAGCAGAATCTGCCTTGTACCGTCAGCGAAATCGTTTATGTTCTCTATCATACCGAGCTCGGTCATTTTTTTATCGGGAAGCCGAACTGACAAAAGACTGTCGGGGTCGGTCAAGGGAAACGTTCTTATAATGTCGACCCTGCCCTTTTCTTTGCCGTCGACTGTTGCGGTGATAAATCCGCCCGGGGTTTCATAAAAAGCACAGTTTTCCTTGGTCAGCTTTTTTACCTCTTGCAGCTTTTCGGCCTCGGCCGAGCTTTCTTTTAATATGTTTTCACTCATACTGTCACCTCTATTCTCCTATACTGCGGAATTTAAGTGATTCGTTTTGTATTTGACGGAGCTTGTAATAAGCACCTTGCTTTGCGAAAAGTTCGCTGTGCGTGCCCTGCTCGGTGATGCGTCCGTCCTCGATGACTATGAGCTTATCGGCATTTTTAAGTGTCGATATTCTGTGTGCTATCGAAAGGGTGGTACGTCCGCACGAGAGCTTTTCGAGAGCCGCTTGAATGTTTCGCTCGGTCTCGGTGTCGACGGCGGCGGTGGCTTCGTCCAAGATAAGCACCCTCGGGTCGGCGAGAATTGCACGAGCTATCGAAACACGCTGACGTTCACCGCCCGAAAGACTGCGGCCGCCTGAACCGACAAAGGTGTCATAGCCGTCGGGAAGACGGCAGATAAAGTCGTGAGCACCTGCCATTTTCGCCGCATCTATAACTGCATATTTTGAGGCTTTGGGATTAGCATAGGCGATGTTTTCGAATATCGAGCCTCTGAAAATATAGGTCTCCTGGCTGACAAGTGCGACCGAGCGGCGGATATCGGCGAAGGAAAGCTCCTTCAAATCTATGCCGTCAAGATAAATGTGACCCGAATCGGGGTCGTAAAGCCTTGACAAAAGCAGAGCCAAGGTCGATTTTCCGGCACCTGATTTTCCGACTATTCCGACCGTTTCGCCAGCCTTTATATCGAGCGACATATCCTTTATGACGCTTCGGTTTTCATCATAGCCGAAGGTGACGTTTTCAATCTTTATGTCACCTTTGACATTATCTATGTGCCGTGGCTTGGCTGTTTCGACAACGTCGGGAGCCGCATCGATTATTTCGAATATACGCTGCGCCGAGTTCATCGAAGATGACCACCAACGAATGACACGGGCGAAAAAGTGCGCCGGGTCGGCAAGAAGTGTTACATAGCCCGTGAATGTGACAAGATCGCCGTAGGTCATTTGGGGCTTGAAAACCGCCAAAACGAAGCAGACACCGACACCCCATACGAGCAGTGACATAAGCGAGTTGGCAATTTCGTAAAGTGCCGAAAATTTCGTGTCGAAAACAAGACTGTCGTGCTGAGCGTTATAAACCTTGACGTTTTCGTGCGAAAGGCGTTCGGTCTCACTCTCCTCGGTGCCGAATGCCTTCACGACACGTGCACCGACGATACTGTCGTTCAGCTTGGCACGGAAATCACGTGAGGTTTGGTGGTTTCGGCTGTTGTAGTGCCACATTTTCGGCTGAAGCTTAAAGCTTATGAGAATTGCGACCGGCAGCGAGAATACGGCGACCGCCGCAAGCACGGGATTTATCCCGATCATTATGACAAATGAAAAGCAAAAGGTGAAGAGATTTGGCAAAATATGAGGTATTCCGTCTATGAAAAGATCCGAAACCTCACCGGCATCGCTGACGATTCTTGTCATAAGTCCGCCCGTGCGCTTGCTTGTGAAGAATGAGACGGAAAGTGACTGTATCGCGCCGAACACTTTATTTTTGATGTTGCTGACGACCCTCGGAACGACCCTTGCGACCATACGTCCCTGAATAATGCCGAAAAGCTGCTGCAAAACCTTGCAGCCCACCATTGTCAGTGCCAGCAGGAGCAAAAGCTCGGCAAGGCTTGCGGCGGAGAATTTCGACAGCACCGATACCGAGCGATCGCCTGCCAAAACGCCTTTATAAAGAAGCGTTCCGTTAAGATAAGGCCAAACCGCCGACATCATAGATGTTAAAACGCTCATAAGGCACATTACCGCAATGTGCGGAGCAAAGGGCTTGAAAAACGAGGAAAGCCGCAAAAAGGTTTTGCGCTTGTCGGTACATTTCGGGCAGACACGGCGATTTTTATTTGGAAATCTGCGGCCGCATTTCGGACAGCACTCGACCGTGAACTCACGGTAAAGCTTGTCCTCTGGAATGACCTGCTTATCGATGATGAGCTTCAATACGTCACACAGGCGTGATATTATCCCCTTATACGTGTTGGTATAGGCGCAAACGGTCTGTTCGAGACCGTCGGTCTTAATATAAAACACGCCGCCGACCACAAGCTCATCCACGCCGCAATCGGTGATATCGGCGACGGGATAATGCGTAAAATTGTAGTTTTTCCATTCTCTTTCCTTTTTCGGGTCGGGCTTGTTGTCTGAGAGAGAGGGCATTATGTCACGGCAAACGCCGACGGTGAGTGTACTGTGAGTAAGTATCAAAACACTGTGTCTGAAATCACATTCCGTGTCCATATCGGCTTCCGTGAATATCAGCACATCGTCCGATTTGAGCCCAGTTTGCTCTTGCAGCAGTGCTTCAAGCTTTTCGGGCATTTCCGAAAGCATTATCCGTTCGTTCAAACCGTTCACCTGCCTTATTCTTAATAAATTTAAGTGTTTTATTCAGTATATCATATTGCAGGCCGATAATCAACCGATGTTTTTTACCCGTTTTGTTATTTCTTGTAGATAATGCAATACTATTCTCAATCACACAGGGGTATATTACATTGCGAAA
>CAZWLH010000083.1:0-6088 GCA_964634675.1 uncultured Eubacteriales bacterium | reverse complement strand
TTGCAATGCCACAGATGTAATAAGTTTCTATACTGCCTTATCAACCCGTAGCATAAGGCAAGCCGTTTTTTTTTGTTACTGTTCGTTTTTCAAAGCTCTTGCAAGCCAAATTGAACCGACGTCCATTGCGGTGTAAAGGCCGTTTTTCTCGCTCTTTTTAACGACACGGTCCTTCATCGGAAGTTCTTGGTCGGACAGCAAGAGCTGAACGCTGACACGGTCGGAAACCTTAATGCCGCCGACATCCTTTACGGAGAGCACCTTTATCATAATGATGTACTCATCGGCGGTGTCGCCGTAATAAATAACGTCGCCCTTTCTTACGAGAGGCTTACCCTTATAGGTCAAAAATTTATCTGCCACTGTAATCACTCCAATTCAGTATTATTCGTATTTACTATTACATTGTACCACAAAAGAGCCTTTCTGTAAAGCAAAAAATACAACGGTCAAAATGCTTAAAAAATTCCTAAATCGGTTGACTTTTTAAGGCAAAAGGTATATTATGAATCTTATAATACCGAAATGGGGGTTTTATTATGCTTAAAAAAATACTTTCAGTTACTTTGATCGCCGTGTTCTGTCTTGCGGCGTGTGCCTGCGGCTCCGACGGCAAGAGTGACGGCACTTCGTCGACCGCATCTGCCGCACCCGGTGCAAGCCAGACGGCCTCTGCCGCTGCCGACGATTCCGGCGCCGATGCTACTCTGACCGTCAAGGTCAAGAAGGGCGAGATTACCGCATTCAAGTCAAGCCGTCCTTATGACAGCTCCAAAAAGGATATTTCGCTGATACTTGTTACGGGTCAGTCCAACTTCACAACCGGTGTAGGCTACGCAAGCGAGCTTACCGCCGGCGATCCTTCGGCACTCCCCGAAGAGCCTTTCTGCCCTACCAAGGGCGTGGCATATTCTTCAAGAGGTCAATCCGCAATAACCTCTTTGTCCGATGACCGCGATATGAGCCGCCTTTGCGACACCGAAAACGGCTCTGCGACACTGGGCGGCGTTACTCCGTCGTTTGCTGTAAGATGGAACGAGATAACCGACACCACCGTCGTATTCGTTCAGGCGGCAGTCGGTGCGGTCGGTGTTCACGAGTGGACACCCAACCCCGATGACTATACCTGTGCCTGCGTGCATAACGGCGGCGGCAAGCTTTATTCCGCCGCAGTTAACGCTTACAAGACCTCTTACGAAGCACTCAGCAAGGACTACAACATTGTTTACACGGGATACATTTGGAACCAGGGCGAGCACGACGAGGTTTACGCAAAGGATTCTGCCAACACCGTTTCAAGCGATCAGGCATATTACGACGCATATAAGAGTATGCACGAAGGCTTTATGAACGATCTCGGCCTTGACTTCGGAGGCATCTCGGTCGTTCGCTCCGATAAATCGGGTTCAACCGCTCAGGCAAGCCGCACCCTCACCGTTGCAAGAAGCGCACAGTACAGACTTTGCAACGATATCGACGATCTCTTTATGATATCGACAGTCAGCGAGACCTGCGACCACTCTATGATGGATCAGACCAACACGATTCATTACAGTCAGTCTACATTTAATATTATGGGCGTTGACTGTGCCGAAAATCTTGCAAAATACCTCGGTATCGCTCAGGAGCCTGCCGAGTTTGACGGAATTCAGATATATTCGAGAGACGGAATTCTCTTGGCCGAGTTCGATGCAAACGGCAAGCTTGTCGAAAACGAGGATACGACCGACGTTTTGAAAAAGTCGTTCCTGTCGACTCAGGTACTTATTAAAATAAAGACCCTCGGCACCGCATACACCGTTTCCGACTTCGAGTTCAAGTCCGGTGATATCGATCTTTCCGAATATATTGACGATTTCGGCGCCTTCAACTGGGACAAGGTATCGGGTCAAAAGATCGTTAAGACCGTCGAGGTCGACTGCGTGATCGAATAACGGTCAGCCGTTTTCAAATCTCGAATAAAGCTTTTGCAGTGCTTTTTTCTCGATCCTGCTGACATATGAGCGGCTGATCCTGAGCTTTTTCGCAACCTCACGCTGAGGAAGCTTCCTGCCGCCCTCAAGACCGTAGCGAAGCCTTATGACCGTAAGCTCACGCGGAGTCAGCGTGTCCTTAAGGTACTCCTTCAGCTTTTGAAGCTTGAGCTTGAGGTCGAGATCCTCGACTATGTCACTGTTATCGGTTATGACATCGACAAGAGTCAGCGTATTGCCGTCCTTGTCGGTATCGATGGGATCGCTGATATACACATCACGCTCACTCTTCTTTGCCCCTCTGAAGTACATAAGGATCTCATTATCAATACACCTTGCGGCGTAGGTGGCGAGGCGTATGCCTTTATCGGGCTTGAAGGAAGACACCGCCTTTATCAGTCCGACGGTGCCTATCGAAACAAGATCGTCACGGTCGGCGCCGCTTCCGAAATATTTCTTTGCAACGTGGGCGACAAGCCGCAGGTTGTGCTCGATAAGCTTTTTGCGGGCGTTATCGTCGCCCTCTGCCATTTTGAGCAGCAGATCGCCTTCCTCTTTTGCACTCAGTGCCCTCGGGAATGAGCCGTATGCCTCGGCGTGCAGAAAGAAATACATCAGGTTCGGAAACACATTCATTAAAAGCGATAAAAACATATCATCACACTCCTACTTTTATGTTTGATGATATTCCGCAAACCGAAAAATATTCCGACCATAGCATTTAAAAGCAAAACAAAATGACCGCCTCGGCTTACCTGCTAAAGTAAACCGAGGCGGTTTTAAATTTTATAAAAGAGTAATGCGCCGACACTAAATTTCAAAAATCTCCAGATCCTCGGCAACGGACGTGTCGAACGGAAATTCACTCAAATTGTCGTTGATATATTTCGCCGCCGCAGGATAAATATGAGTGAAGATCAGCCGGTCGGTCTTGGTTTTGCGGATAGTGTCCGAATTTTTCTTCAAATCGAAATGTGTGCCCTCACTTATCACCGCATCAAAATGCTCTTTGAGCAAAACGCTCGGGTAATCGTGAAAATCGTAGGCTAAATCCCCGGTGTAAAGAATACGCTTGTTTTCGGCCACGACCGTTATATCATAAGCAAAGCTCGGGAATTTTCCGTTCAGAATATGCTCGGTCGGCACCGCCGAAACCGTGATGTTTTCGTCCGAGTATATTTCGCCGCCTTTGACCTCCTCAAAGGCAAAGCGCTTGCCGTCGTGCTCGATGTGCATAGCTCCGAACCAGTCGAGAAGCGTGTCGATTCCGTGCTGCTCGGGCAGGAAAAGCTTCACGGGTTCATTACGCTTAATATACACCGTGAACAGCTTCATTATCGATGGCAGGCTGACCACGTGGTCGGCGTGCATATGGGACACAAAAACCGCTTTCAGCCGTTCGATGGGCAGCTTCAAGCTTGCCGCCTTATATGACACGTCGCAACCGCAGTCCAACAAGTATAAACCGTCGTTGACCTGCAAAAGCGTGCCGGAGCAGCTTCTTGTCGATTCGGCTCTGCCGTGGCTTGTTCCGAGAGTGTACAGTTTCATAAAAGTTATTCTCCTTTAAAATGCAGCGTATAGTCTCCCGCCTTTTCCTCGGGAGTGATCTTAACGTCGGTCGCAGTGCCGTTTTCCCAAGCGATGTCGATAAACGCACCGCCGTCGATCGCAATTCCCGAAATTTTTCCGCGCTGCCACTTATCGGGCAGGGCCGGCAGGATGTAAACATCCCTGCTGTCGGTCTGCACAAGCATTTCTATCATTGCCGACGTTGCTCCGAAGTTGCCGTCTATCTGGAACGGCGGATGAGCACAAAGCAGATTTGGATAGGTGCCGCCGTCGGAATAAACGGCAGTAGAGTCGCCGGTTGCCTCAACAAAGCTTAATTGACTGTCGATAAGCTTCAAGGCGCGGTTTCCGCAAAAAAGCCTTGCCCACATATTTGCCTTCCATGCGATGCACCAGCCGGTTCCGCCGTCCTCACGGACATTGAGCGACTTTTCGGCGGCTTTTGCGAGCTTCGGTGTCTTGTAAGGAGTTATCTCCTTGGCAGGATGCAGGCCGTAGAGGTGAGAAACGTGGCGGTGCTTGGGGTCGCGCTCGGTGAATTCCCGATCCCACTCCAAAATGCGGCCGTCGGAGCCTGTCTCGTAGGGATAGATTTTTTCAAGATAAGCGGCAAATCGCTCGGTGTCACTGTCAAGCTTCAGTATTTTCGAAAGCTCCACCGCCGATTTCAGGGTGTCACGGCAGATGGCGTTGTTTATGGCCGAGTGCCTGCAAACGCTGAGCACACGACCGTCGCCGTCGATGTATCTGTTCTCGGGAGAGGTGGCCGGAGAAATCGCATAATGCTCACCGTCGACCTTCACAAGAAGCTTTATAAAGGTCTCACAGACCTCCCTCAGCAGCGGATAAAGGGTGTTTTCCAAGTATGCCCGGTCACCGAAAAGTCGGTATTTTTCGCAAAGATGAAGCAATATCCAGCCGAGCGAGGTATTAAAGAAGCTGTATGAGCTTGAACCGGCAGTCTGACATCCGACGGGATTGGCAATTCGCCACAGGTCGGTGTTGTGATGCACGATTGTCCCCTCAATGCCGTACCATTCTTTTGCGATTTTTCTGCCGGTCGCGGCGACCTCACCGGCCATTCGCTCAAACGGTTCAAAGCATTCGGGTAGGTTTAAGCGAAGTGTCGGACTGTAATTCATTTCGGTGTTGATATTGAGGGTATAGTTCGAGCTCCACGGAGGAGAGACAAGCTCGTTCCAAATTCCCTGCAAATTGGTCGGCTGTCCGCCTTTGCGTGAGCCGGAGATCGTCAGGTATTTTCCGAGATTGAAAAGCTGCTCGTAAAGCACATTGCTTGTGTGCTCTTTCAAAAGACGTTCGGTGGGAGTGTCGCACTCTTCACCGTCAAGCTCAAAGGCGGTGCGACCGTAAAGCGAGGAAAAGTCGGCGATATGCGAAGCCTTCAAAGCCTCATAGCCCTTGACTGCGGCGCTTCGAAGGTCGTTTTCGCAATTTTTTTCGATTTCGGCACCGTCGAGGAAGGGATGTCGGTCAAAGCCGTTGAATGAGGTGCGTGCACCGAAATAAATTACCGCCTCGGACGCATTCAAAAGCTCAACCGTATTGCCGTTGAAGCGGACTTTGCCGTCGCATTCAACGGTAAGCATTGCTTTGTAGCGAACGCCCTTTTCGGCATCGTTTTCGGAGTAATATGGGAGATTTTCACCGCTTGCGTAAAATCTGCCCGACTCATAGCGGTAAACGGGAGCGACTCCCCGTAAAATAAGACCGTTATCATTTGCGGTGATGTTGCATTGCAGGTCGGAGCTCAAGCGAAGCTTCACCGTCGGCACGTTTGTTTGCTTTATTTTAACGGCTAAGATCCTGTCCGGGTTGCTGATGAAGCTTTCACGTTCGACCGAATAGCCGTCGCCCGAATATTCGACACGGCAAATGCCCTCGGCCATATTCAAGGCGCGGTTATAGCTTCGGTGCTCGGAGATTTTGTGCTCGATATAAAGTGAGCAGAGCGGCAGAAAGGTTTGGTTGTTTATACCGGTGAAGCTCTTTTCGATAAGCTCGGTGGCTTCGGCCGTTTGACCGTTCAGTACAAGTGAGCGACGGGACCGTTCGGATTGTCGGCACTCTGAGGATATCCGCTCCAAAGCGTGCCTTCATTGAGGCTGTAACGCTCCAGAGCCGTACCGCCGTAAACTGCGGAGCCGAGAAATCCGTTGCCGAGAAGGAAGCTTTCTTCAAAATACTTGGCTGGAGAATCAAATCGAAGCATATCGTTCATACAGTCACCCTCCACGTAAAAGTGTTAAGCTTAATATAGCATTTTGCAGACAGAATTGCAAGGCAAAAAGGAGTTTTTCAATATGTCGAAAAGAAAAATAAAAATAATGGTAAAAGTTTTGAAAAAACACTTGCATTTTCGAAAGATATGTAGTATAATATACAAACAGTCAGGAAAATATCGCGGGGTAGAGCAGCCTGGTAGCTCGTCGGGCTCATAACCCGGAGGTCGTCGGTTCAAATCCGGCCCCCGCAACCATAACGTAGCACCGAAAAAGATATCGGTGCCAAAAACCCAGTAA
>CAZWLH010000082.1:0-6267 GCA_964634675.1 uncultured Eubacteriales bacterium | reverse complement strand
ACTTTTGAGTTGTTTTTTCTATTATTTTTGTTACCTATCTATTGTATCATAACACCGATCCGAATAAATTGCAGCACCGAAAAGCACTTCAAAGCACTCACGACCGAAAGAGAAACCCCGAGAACTCGATAATCCTCGGGGTTTTGGTGGAAACAGACAGGCTCGAACTGTCGACCTCCTGCGTGTGAAGCAGGCACTCTGACCAACTGAGCTATGCTTCCGATAATGTGATTATACATCATCACATCGGATAATTCAAGAATTATTTTTGCGAAATTCGCTCGGAGTTACATTAAAATTCGCTCTGAACACCTTTGTAAAATAATTTTGGTCGTTAAAGCCGCATTCTACCGCTATGGCTTTAACGCTTTTATCGCTTTTATTCAGCATATTTACCGCCTTTTTTAAACGGTACTCGGTCATATACCGCCCAATTGTAACACCGTATTCCGCCTTGAATTCGTTCATCAGCGTGGTTCTGCTGCAGCCGAAGGTCTCGCACAAGTTCTGCACCGAAAGCTGCTTATAATAAAACTTATTTATATACGACTTGACCGCCGCCGCAAAATCACGGTTTTTGACCGTCATTCTGTTGGTTTGGGTCATAAATTCGGCTATTATTTCAAGTATGTTTATATAGCTGTCAAGCATACTGTGCTTCATAACGGGAATATTTTCGCACACTTCAGAGAGCTTTCCTTCGGAGTCGAAATACTCGGCAGAACGGTGCTTGATATCTTCCATTTGCCCCTGCTCATCGCCCGTGAGCTGACCCATCATAACATAGCCGCTCAAAACACCGTAATCGTATATCGGAGCAACCGTTTCGATCAGTCCGCAATGGCAGATATATGTATAGGGCAGACCGGTTTTTGCCGCAGTCTTAAAGGCCGCCGCATCGGCTTCACAGCACTTTACACGCGCTTTTTCGTTAAGCTGAACCTCAAAGCAGAACGGCAGCAGCTCTTTCGGGTATGCCGCTATTTCATTAAGCTCAAGATCGTGGAGCGATATTCTCGCGCCCGTTATTTTATGAAAATCCTTAAGTATTTCAACCGTTTTCAACCGTGTTTCCATAGCTACTCCGACAATTCTTTACTATTTTGCTAATAATTATACTATTGTCGGCTTGAAAAATCAAGTAAATAAACGTAAGATATAATTATAAGGTAAAAACGCCGATTTTTGCCGTTAAAACTTGACATGGAGTGAGCTTATGGAGTATTATATCGGAGTGGATATAGGCGGAACAAATATTGCGGCAGGTGTTGTCGGTGAAGATTTTAAGATTCTGCGAAAAAGCTCGATCAAAACGCTTGCACCGCGCAGTGCCGAATCGATCTGCGACGACATTGCGGCTATGTGCAAAAGACTTTGTGAGGAAGCCGAGATACCGTTTGACAGCATCGCAGGCATAGGCGCCGCCTGTCCTGGTCTTGTAAAGGACGGCATGGTCGGCTTCGCTTCAAATCTTAGGTTTGAGGACGTTCCTCTCAAGCAGCTGCTTGAGGAAAGAACCGGAAAGCCCTGTGCCGTTTGCAACGATGCCAACGCCGCGGCCTTGGCAGAGTATGTCGACGGTGCCGGCAAGGGCTACCGCTCACTCGTTGCGGTAACCATCGGTACGGGTGTCGGCGGAGGAATTATTCTGAACGGTCATATTTGGGAGGGCTTCAATGGTGCAGGCGCCGAGATCGGACATATCGTCACGGTTCCCGGCGGAAGACTTTGCACCTGCGGAAACCGCGGTTGCTTAGAGACCTATTGCTCGGCCACTTCCCTGATAAACGACACACGTGAGGCAATGGTCAACGATCCCACCTCCAAGCTTTGGGAAGTCACGGGCGGCACCGATAACGTCAACGGTCAGTCGGCCTATATTGCGGCCGGTATGGGTGACCCCACCGCAAAAAGGGTCATAGACAAGTTCATTAAATATTTGAGCATCGGCGTTGCGAATATCGTAACACTGCTTCAGCCCGAGGTCGTTTGCATCGGCGGCGGTATGTCGGCAGAGGGCGAAACGCTTATTGCTCCTTTGTCCGAGCTTGTTTCGAAAAGCGGTGTTATAAAATCGCTTGCCAAGAAGCCGAAGATCAGAGCGGCGGGACTTTTGAACGATGCCGGTATAGTCGGTGCGGCAGCGGATATCATTGCGGATATCAAGGAAAAAGCTTAAAACGTCTTGAATCCAAAGACGAAAATATAATTATACGGGAGAGACAAAAAAATGAGAAAAACCAGATCGGCAGGTGCGGCCGAAGCCGTAAAGTGCTTTGATTTCAGAGGCACTTTGACCGATTTCAGACCGTTCGGCAACGGTCACATCAACGATACCTATATGGTACGCTATCGCTACGGCGGCAAAAGCATCAAATACATTCTTCAGCGCATAAACAAGGATGTTTTCAAAAAACCCGAGCAGGTTATGCAGAACATTATCGGCGTTACCGAATTTTTGAGAAATTCCATTATCGATAACGGCGGAGACCCCGAGCGTGAAACACTCAACGTTATCAAAACCAAGGACGGCAAGGGCTGTTATATCGACGGCTACGGCGATTATTGGCGTGCCTTCACCTTTATCACCGATGCGGTATCGCTTGACCTTCCCGAGGACGACAACGACTTTTATCAGTCGGCCGTTGCCTTCGGCAACTTTCAGCGTCAGCTGAACGCTTACCCTGCCGAGGAGCTTTTCGAGACCATCCCCGATTTCCACAACACACCCGTAAGATACGAGAATTTTATCAAATCGTTAGAGCGCAACGCTTCGGGACGTGCAGGCAACGCTTTGGAGGAAATTGAGTTTGTAAAAAGCCGCAAGGTTTTTACCGCCGTTCTTGAGGACAGCCATGCAAAGGGACTTTTGCCCAAGCGTGTCACCCACAATGATACCAAGATGAACAACGTTATGCTCGACAAGGACACAAGAGAGCCGGTCTGCGTTGTCGACCTCGACACCATTATGCCGGGCTATTCGGTCAACGATTTCGGTGACTCGATCCGCTTCGGTGCAAGCACTGCAGCCGAGGACGAGCGTGACCTTGACAAGGTGCATTTCGATATCGGTCTTTTCGAGACCTATACAAGAGGCTTTTTGAAGGGCTGCGGCGGTACGCTTACTCAAAGTGAGATTATGCTTTTGCCCGAGGGTGCGAAGATGATGACACTCGAATGCGGAATGCGCTTTCTTACCGACTATATCGACGGTGATACATACTTCAAGACCTCCTGCGAGGATCACAACCTTGTCCGCTGCCGCACACAGTTCAAGCTTGTCAAGGAAATGGAAGAGCAGTGGGACGAAATGAAGAAAATCGTCGAGAAATACAAATAACGGAGAATATATATGAGATATTTTGAAACCGATACATACTATCATATGTCAAGGATGGCCGCCAACATTATTTCGGCTCAGGTCATCACCAAACCCGACAGTGTTTTGGGACTTGCCACAGGCTCGACCCCGATCGGCATTTACAAACAGCTCATCGAGTGGTATAAAAAGGGCGATTTGGATTTTTCAGAGGTCACCTCGATAAACCTTGACGAATATTTGGGTCTTGACGGCACAAACGATCAAAGCTACCGTTATTTTATGAACAAAAACCTTTTCGACCATATAAATATCGATAAGGCCCGCACCTTTGTTCCGAGCGGAATCGCCACGGATATTGAGGCCGAGTGTGAGGCGTATGACCGACGTATCAAAGAGCTCGGCGGCATCGATATTCAGCTTCTCGGTATCGGTGAGGACGGTCACATCGGCTTTAACGAGCCGGACGACTGCTTTGTCAAGTCGACCCACGTGGTAACACTCGAGGAGTCGACCGTTCAGGCCAACTCACGCTTCTTCAACAGCATTGACGAGGTTCCCCGTCAGGCCATAACAATGGGTATGGTCTCTATTATGCAGGCCGAGAAGATTTTGCTTGTCGCAAACGGTCCCAAGAAAAAGGATATTATCGACAAGGCCTTTAACGGACCCATTACTCCCCGTATTCCCGCATCGATACTCCAGCTTCACAAGGACATCACCGTGATTTACAGCAAAGAATAAGCCTTGGCGGTGACTGAAATGCTTATTAAAAACGCAAAACTGTTTGACAGAGTCTGTGATATATACGTTAACAAAGGCATTATTGAAGCGGTCGGAAAAATCGACGGCAAGGCCGATATAGATGCCGACGGCAGACTCACCGTTCCCGGTCTTATCGACACGCATCTTCACGGCTTCGGCGGATTTGACGTTTCGGATGCACGCCTTGAAGAAATGAGCATAAGCCTTGCCGCTGCCGGCACGACCTGTTGGCTTCCGACCACAATGACCGACAGTGCGGAAAACCTAAGAAGAATAACCTCATTGCCGCTGCCCGAGGTCGGCGCTGAGATCGCCGGCTTCCACCTTGAGGGACCTTATATTTCCAAGTCACGCAAGGGTGCTCAAAACGAAAGCTTTATTAAGCTGCCCGATATCGACGAATTTCGAAGCTTCAAAAACGTAAAAAAGATGACCGTTGCTCCCGAGGTCGACGGAATGTACGATTTTATAAATCAGGCCGACTGCCTGATTTCGATCGGTCACACCGACTGCACCTATGAGCAGGCATTAACGGCTATCGAAGCCGGTGCCGACTGTCTTACGCATACCTTCAACGCTATGCCGCCGCTTCTTCACCGTGCCCCCGGCCCTATCGGCGCCGCGGTCGAAAAAGGCATTTACGCAGAGGTCATATGCGACGGACGTCACGTTTCCAAGGCCGCCGTGCTGGCACTTTATAAAATGTTCGGAAGTGACCGCCTTATGCTGATTTCCGACACGATACGTCCTGCCGGCTGTCCCGACGGAAAATACGACTCGGGCGGACTTGAGGTCTTTATGAAGGACGGCGTGGCCACTCTTGCCGACGGAACGCTTGCAGGCGGCTCGCACCCCCTGCTCTATTGCGTAAAAAAGGCAATAGAGTTCGGAATTGACATTAAGGAAGCCTTTAAAATGGCCACCTCGACCCCTGCCGAGTCCTTAAAGCTCAACAAGGGCGTTATAGCCGAGGGCTTTGATGCCGACATTCTGATTCTCGAGCCAGATCTTTCGGTAAATACCGTTATAATCGGCGGAAAAACCGATAATAGATAAGTAAAAAAGCAAGAATCCGGGGAAATTCCAGTGATTCTTGCTTTTCTTTTACTGTGTACCCGACTTTCTGTATTTCACGGGTGACATACCCGTTATTCTTTTGAAGCAAAGCGTGAAGTGATTGCGGTCGGTGAATTTTAAGCGTTCGGCAATATCGTCGACCGTAAGCTCCGTATTGCGAAGCATAGTTTCGGCTATTTCTATCCTCAGCTTCTGATAGTATTTATAAGGTGTTTCACCGTATTTTTTCAAAAATATTCGGTTGAGCGTATCGGTCGAGCAATGAAAGTATTCCGCCATTTCCTTTACCGAAAAGCCCGATTGCACGCTGTTGCTTATATAAAGCTCATACTCCGAGTCGCTTTTCGCAGTCGGCTCGGACGTTTTTTTATGCCTTGAAAGCTCCAAAACCATTTTGAACACCGTCACCGACATTTCGTCAAAGCAGTCACGGTCGCTCTCTATCAGCCGTTTCAAAGCTTCAAGTGACGTCGATAAATCAACATTTGACACAGTAATTTTACCGTCAAGCACCGCCGACGAAACCGCATCGATCAGCTTGCCTCTGAGATTGACCCACAAAAAACACGGCGGCTCATCACGGTCGGAAATGAGAGAATATGCGGCATCTCTCGGCAAAAAAACGCTCTGCCCCGAAAATACCTCAAAGCAGTTTTCGCCGAAAAGTATCCTAAGCTTGCCCGATTTCACAACACCTACCGTGTTAGTCGCACTGCCGACCCTCGATATGCTGTAATCGGGATCATTCAAAAGCTCGCCTGCCTGTCTGACATAAAGCAGCCCGTTGGGAGCCTGGCGGTTTTCGAAAAACACCTCATTGAATATCAAGGCTATCACCTCCGTTTAACCGATAATACCATATTTTCAGCCAAGTTGCAAGTTTTATAAATAAACGTATAGCTTTTTTATATAGAAAACTTGCATTTAAAGGGTTATAATGAACTCAAAATACCTTAGGAGGTAGTATATGAAAAGTTATAAAGGACAATTTGCCGAGAATATCGCCTTCCCCTTGGGCGGAATAGGCTCTGGCAATATCTCAATCGCAGGAAACGGTCGCCTTGTCGACCCCGAAATAAACAACCACCCCGAGCGTGAATCCGGCT
>CAZWLH010000081.1:0-6522 GCA_964634675.1 uncultured Eubacteriales bacterium | reverse complement strand
GATAATCGCCGCCGTAAAGCAGCTTCCCAATGTCGATATAGTCGAAAGCACCTCGCTCGCCTTTCTCGACGAGGCCAACAACGGCTATTATGCCTCACTTTTGACCGACGGCAAGCTCACCACCGTTGCAGCAAGCTATGTTATAATGGCAACGGGCGGTATCGGCCGTGTTTATAAGTATACCACCAATTCTTCGATCGCAACCGGTGACGGCATATCCATTGCCGCAGGTCTCGGTGCAAGGATAGAAAACCTCAGTTACATACAGTTCCATCCGACCGGCTTTGCAGGCGATAACTGCCGTGAGCGCTTTCTCATCAGCGAAGCGGTCAGAGGTGAGGGAGCTTACCTTGTCAACTGCCACCGTGAGCGCTTTATGCACCGCTATGATGAGCGACTTGAGCTTGCTCCGAGAGATGTTGTGTCGAGAGGTATTATTTTGGAGTCACGCAGGACAGGCAGTGATAAGTTCTATCTTGACATCACCCACCGCACTCCCGAATTTATCCGTGACCGCTTCCCGATGATATACGAGCGCTGTCTTTCTGAGGGTGTTGACATCACACGTGAGCCGATTCCCGTTTTCCCGACACATCATTACCTTATGGGCGGTATAAACGTCGACCTCAACAGCCGCACGAGGATCAACCGCCTTTATGCGGTCGGCGAATGCTCACATACCGGTGTTCACGGTCGCAACCGCCTGGCTTCGAACAGTTTGCTTGAAGCGCTTGTCTTCGGCCGACGTGCCGCCGAGGACATCAACCGCTGCTATAACGACACAAGCGTGTTCGGAAAAATCCCCGTTCATTCGGTCGACAGTGCTCCGATGCCAACAGGCACAAGAACCTCGATCAGAAATATTATGCAAAAGTGCCACTTTGTTCTTCCCAACCCCGAGGCCGCAAGAAAATATCAGCCCGAGGTCGAGTCGATCGCGGCACGTCTTAACAATCAGTGCTTCAGGATCACCAATGACTACCTTGAGGCAAGAAGCCTTGCAACGGTAGCTTCAATAGTTTTGAAAGAGGTAATCAACAAATGATGCAGTTTTACATTGACGATATCATTAAAACGGCTCTGCTTGAGGATATAAACTATATTGATATGGCAGCCGACAACCTTTTGCCCGACGACCACGTTTCAAAGGCAGTATTTTTGGCAAAGGCCGACGGCGTTCTTTGCGGAATCGATGTTGCACTCAGAGTTTTTCAGCTTTTGGGCGATTTTAAAACGACAAAGCATATGAACGACGGCGATAAGCTTAAAAAAGGTGATATTATCGCCGAAATCGAAGGTCCGACCAAGCTTCTGCTCAAGGGCGAACGCACCTCACTTAATCTTATTCAGCATATGTCGGGTATTGCAACTATGACCAACGAAGCCGCAGAGCTCATAAAGGGCACCTCGGCCACCGTTACCGACACGAGAAAGACCTTGCCGGGACTCAGAGCCTTGCAGAAATATGCCGTCACCTGCGGCGGCGGTAAAAATCACCGCTTCAATCTTTCGGATGCCGCCATGCTTAAGGACAACCATATCGATGCCTGCGGAAGTATAACCGAGGCGGTAAGGATACTGCGTTCGAAAATCGGTCACACCGTTAAGATTGAGGTCGAGACCCGTAATTTGGCCGAGGTCGAAGAGGCTCTTTCGACCGGATGTGAGATCATTATGCTCGACAATATGGATTGCGAGACCATGAAAAAGGCGGTCGAGATGGCCGACGGACGTGCCTTGCTCGAGGCATCGGGCAACATAACCGCCGAGACCATTCGTCCCGTTGCCGAAACGGGTGTCGATATCATCTCGATCGGTGCTTTGACCCATTCGGTCAAGGCGTTCGACATTTCGCTTAAAATCTCAAAATAATAATTCTGACATTGACAAAGGAGTTATATGATGAGACGTAAGGCGTGTATGATCATCACACTTTTGGCTATTGTAATAACCTCGGTAAACGTTGCGTATACCTTAAAGGATGAATTTTTTTACAGTCTCGACGATCTGCCCAAGGGCGATTTCAGCCGTAACGACCATAATCAGAATATTCTTTTCAGTTCGGGAATATCGTTGGACGTTTATGAGATCGAAGCCACGTCGAAGCACCCGGCGGCGGTACGTGTTGAGGTGAAAAATGACCGAAACGGCAAAAAACGCACAATATATTGGCAAATCGGCACACAGGAAAGCTTGATTTATTGGCCCGAGGATCAGGGAAATGTTGTTGTTATAAACGGCGTCCCGATAGATTATTTGACCGGCTCATATGATTGCCGAGATTACCGGGGCTTTGAATATATTCCGAAAACCGAAGCCAAAAGCAATAAGTTCTGATAAAATATCATTCAGCGCACAAAATACATTTACATATTTTAAGCTAAGGAGAAAAGTTATGAAAAAAATCATCTGCAAGCGTGAGTATGACA
Source organism: uncultured Eubacteriales bacterium (assembly GCA_964634675.1). Taxonomy (GTDB): domain Bacteria; phylum Bacillota; class Clostridia; order Oscillospirales; family Acutalibacteraceae; genus UMGS172. The sequence continues at coordinate 4,093 of CAZWLH010000081.1, read as the reverse complement.
CCGAGATCGCAACACTCGTAAAGAAGCGCACCTTCGGAAGCTTCGGTGAGCCCGAGGGCTATGAGGAATCGCTTTATGAAATGCCCGACGGCAAGCTTTTCCTTTATGTTAACGGCGGCGAAAAGTCGATCTACCCCAAAGAGAACATCAAGAGTATTTCAAAGGACAAGGCCGATAAGTGGTTGGCCGAGGAATAATTTCCGAAAAAAAGCGGTGCAGGGAGTTCCCCGCACCGCTTTTTTTATCCCACAACAGTCAGTCGTTCGATTCTTTTGCCCTTGGCATACTGCTCGGAATATATTCTTGTACATTTGTTGAATTTATCAAAGGTCTTTTTGGCGGCATCGGCGTCGCCGTACACCTTCCAAAGTCCCGAATACTTACAGCCGCCGGCCTTATTCTCCATAAAACCGCTGACATCCTCGGGCGGATAGCCCAGAAACAAGCCGATCTCGTGGGGAAAATCACTGTACTCCCCCATTCGCTTTATGAGGTGAACGACACAGTGTCCGGGCTCAAGATCGTTATAGCCCTGACTGTTCAATATTTCACGTGCGTTCTCGTCACGCAGGTCACGTTCAAGCCTGGAAGGACGGTAAATATAGAGAAGTGCGGTTTTTCCGTTGTATCTAAGCGGCAGAACCCTTATGCCCTTGCCCGAAAGTGTCTTATTCCAAAGCCTTAATGCGTTTTTCAAATCGGCACGGCTTTCATAACGGCAGGTAAACATATTCCCTGTTTTCAGGCCGGCGAGTGTCGGCGAACAGTGCTTTATCAGCATTTCTTCAGACATAGCTTAAACGTGCTCCTCCAAAATACTTTTGAGTGCCGATATCGAGCTGCTGTGTGAGCGTGCGATGCGTGTATTTCCGCCCTTGACCTCACTGAGAGCACAGCGCACCATTTTATGTGACATTGTGCTTGTAAACAGAATCAACAGATCGGGCGAGCCCAATTTTTTCAGTCCCGATGCCATTTTCGGATATACCTTTGCCTTGCAGTTGTATTCACTGCAAAGCTCCTTATAATTGCGGACCATACATTCGTTTCCGCCGACTATTACAATACTCATATTTTAATTACCTTTCGTTTAGTTAGCGTATGCTAACCGTCGCTTTGAATTAAAGCCGAGCATTGCTCGGCAAAGCTTATCTGCGAAATAAACCGAAGCGCTTCTTTTCATAGGGCTCGGCATTGATTCCGAGCACGGTGTAGCCCTGCTTTTCTATTGCCGCCGCCAACGCCGACTGCTCTAACAACGCTTCGGATATTATCACCGTTTGCTTATTCTTATGCGATGAAGTGACCTTTTTGACCTTGAAATCTCGCCTTACGGCATCGTTTATATGTGCTTCGCACATTCCGTAGGCCATTCCCTCAATATCCACCGTTGTTTTATACATAAAGCCGCCTCCATTCAGTTAGCTTTTGCTAACTACAACGGTATTATACGGTATTTTACAATTTCTGTCAAGTGATTTTGCCAAAAAAAGAATTTTTCGCAAAAAATTCCTCTCCCACAGAAGTATGTGAGAGAGGACCGAAAGTAATATTAAATCACTTTGAATTTTTGCCGATCATCTCGTTGTGAAGCTCCCAAAGCTTTTGTGAGAAGTCGACATAATACTTATGCGGCTTTTCGAAGCGCTGAACCTCTTCCCAAAGAGACTCAACCTGCTGCTCACGGTAATCTCTTATTGCAGTGGCGGTCGGACACTTGTAAACACATTTTCCGCCCTTAAATATCGGCACCTGCAAGGGTCTTGCGATAAAGTTGTGCACTGTCTTGCGCTTCCATGTGAATTCGGGGTCGAATATCTCATACTCCGCAGTATCGTCAATGACCTCATCGTGAAGCGTGATAACATCGGCTATCGCCTTGCCGCTTTCGCGGTCGAAGAGGCGCCAAGACTGCTTGAAGCCGGGCAAGGTTATCTTTGAAGTATTCTCGCTGAGCTTTATTTTTGGGATTATCTGCCCGTTTTCACCCTCAACTCCGGCAAGCTTGTAAACACCGCCGAAAACCGCCTCGCTCGAGGCCGTTATCAAGCGTTCGCCGACACCGAAGCTATCGACACGTGCGCCCTGCATAAGCATATCACGTATAAGATACTCGTCCAGAGCGTTGGATACGCATATCGTACAGTCGGGATAGCCTGCCTCGTCGAGCATTTTTCTCGCACGCTTGGAAAGATAGGTTATATCGCCGCTGTCGATCCTTATTCCCAACGGACGGCAGCCCATAGGCTTCAAGACCTCGTTTGCGACCTTGATAACATTCGGTATACCCGACTTAAGTGTGTCATAGGTATCGACAAGAAACATACTTTTTTCCTTATATACCTCGGCATATGCCTTAAAAGCATCGTATTCGGTATCGAAGAGCTGTATCCACGAATGAGCCATTGTTCCGAAAACATCAATGCCGAAATCCATTCCGGCCTTAACGCAGGAGGTTCCGATACAACCTCCGATATATGCGGCTCTCGCACCGTAAACTGCGGCATCGGCACCGTGAGCACGGCGTGCACCGAATTCCATAACGTCACGTCCCTGTGCGGCACGGACTATTCGGTTGGCCTTTGTGGCAATGAGTGATTGATGGTTTATGTTGAGCAAAACCATGGTTTCAATCAGAAACAACTGCATTATCGGGCCTCTTACCGTAACTATCGGCTCCTTCGGGAAGATCGGAGTACCCTCGGGAACTGCCCAAACGTCGCAGGAAAACTCAAAATCCTCAAGATATTTCAAGAAGCTTTCGTCAAACATATTTCTGCTTCGCATATATTCGATGTCTTCTTTTTTGAATTTGAGATTTTTCAGCTCGTTTATAAGCTGCTCAAGTCCTGCCATAATGGCAAAGCCGCCCTCATCGGGAACACGGCGGAAAAACATATCGAAGTAAGCCACGGTATCCTTATGTCCCTGCAAAACGGCACCGTTTGCCATAGTAGACTCATAAAAATCCATAAGCATTGCTTGGTTTATCATTATTCTCTTTCCTTTCGCGGTCTCTTAATGTAACGTTTTTATGTCACGTTAAGATCGTTTTCTTTGATCAAGCGTCCCTGCTTGATTATTTCGTTCAAGCGGGCATCATCGCCTTCGGCCAAGGCGGTTCGGTATTCACCTAACTTTTCGATCATACAGTCAATCTCGGGCAATAGCATATCCCGGTTTTTCATAAACAGCTCTGTCCAAAGCCGCTCATCCACCGTTGCCACACGGGAAACGTCTTTAAACGAGCCTGCCGAAAAGCCTTTTCGGTCAAGGCAGGACGGCGATTTGACATATGAGCCGGCTATGATATGCGGAAGCTGCGACGTAAAAGCGATCAGCCGATCGTGAGTAGCCGGGTCGGCCACGGTTATCTTTGCCACCTTAAGGGTCTCGGCATAAAGCCTTGCGATCCTCATGGCCTCGGGGTCGGTCTTCCCGGTCGGAGTCAGAATATAGCTCGCTCTGTTAAAGAGATTTTCGTCGGAGTTTTTAAAGCCGCTTCGCTCTTTACCTGCCATGGGGTGTCCGCCGATAAATTTAAGTCCGTATTCCTCGCAAAGTACTTCGCATTTTTCAACGATCCACTGCTTTATTCCGCAAACGTCGGTAACGACCGAGCCGGTTTTGAATTTTGCGGCATTTTCCTTTAAAAATGACACCGCCGCCTCGGGACCTGTGCAAAGCACGGTAAGCTCGGCATCGCAATCGCACGAGCCGTCCCAGACACCGTCAATCGTTCCGGTTTCAAGCGCTTCTTCCAGGGTTTCGGGACTTTTATCGGCACCCAACACCGACCAGTCCGAATTTTTCTTTAAAGTTTTGGCAACAGAGCCTCCGATAAGGCCGAGGCCGACAACAAGCACACGCATTAGCTCACATCCTTAATTAGGTTAATTTTACAACAATCCCGAAGCGATGTCAATGGTTTTCGGAGTACGCTTTCGATTAAGTTTTTTTGCGAAAATACGGCAATATTTTCCTATTTTCCGTTTTCAGTTTCGCAAATGTTAAATTCAGTAACCTTTTTTTATCGTTAATTGTTATGATACAATAGATAGGTAACAAAAATAATAGAAAAAACAACTCAAAA
>CAZWLH010000080.1:0-6774 GCA_964634675.1 uncultured Eubacteriales bacterium | reverse complement strand
TTTTCAAGCAAGGCTTTTCGGCAAATACTTTGCACAGAATGAAGAAAGGCGAAGCTATCAACACGAAAACCATTGATGCCTTTTGCTATGCGCTTGACTGCGAAGTCAGTGATATTATCAAATTCGAAAAAGAAGAATAACAGCACTCGAAGCTTTTAAGATCGAGTGCTGTTTTTATTCTGATACCGCAAAAAACGGATATGCAGCCTGAAGCGACTGCATATCCGTTAATTTTAAAGTGTTCTTAAGCCCTTGGGATAATGGTTTTTCAGCACGGCACCCGAGGCCTTGCCGAAGCCAAGCGGAATTCCGTCGGCCTTAACGGAAACATAGCCCTTAAAGGCCGCATCGCACAGTATTTCTTCGCCGTGGAGGAATTTTTTCAGCTCATCACTGTCAAGCGGCAGATTCACCGTTTGCTTTGCTTCGAACAACGTATTGTTGAACATTGCGTGCTCGGGGACGAAGCGTTTTCCCTTAACCGTTCCGGCAAAAATGCCGGAACGCATAACCCCGAAGCTCAAGGTCGGCAAGAAGCACGGCACTATATAAATTTTATCACCCAAAAGTCTGACATTGTCGGGAGCTTCACCCTTAAAGGTTTCTTTGAAAAAAGCTTCGAACACCTCTAACGCCGCTTTATCGGACTTGGAAGCGGTGATTTTTTTATCAAGCACCGTCGGTGACCGTTCGCCGTCACGCTGTAAAACGGCAACGAAATGTCCCTCACCGCCGTTGAAATTGAATATTCTTCGCGCCGATTCTATATTATCAATCTCGGCAAACTCTGAAATTGCCGGCTCGCCGAAGCGGAAGGTCGGCTCGGTCAAATGAAAATCAGGGTGCTTCGACAGAAAATCGGCAATAACCTCCTCGTTTTCCTCCCACGAATATGTGCAGGTGCTGTATGCCAGTTTTCCGCCTTCTTTAACGCACCCGGCGGCAACGTCAAGTATTTTCTTTTGTCTTATGGCACAGGAGCGGACGTTTTCGACACTCCAATTCTGCACGGCGGCGGTTTCTTTTCTGAACATTCCCTCTCCCGAGCAGGGTGCATCGACGATAACCTTGTCGAAAAACTTTGGGAAAAGCGGGCACATGGCATCGGGCTTGAGCGAAGTCACCACGGCGTTATGTATTCCCATACGCTCAATATTGGAAATGAGCTGATTGACACGTGACGTTACAAATTCATTGGAAACGATCAACCCCTCACCACCGAGTGCGGCGGCCGCCTGCGTTGTTTTTCCGCCCGGAGAAGCGCAAAGGTCGAGCACGGTATCGTCTTTTTCGACCCCCAAGGCCTCAACGACCGATGCGGCACTCGGCTCCTGCATATAGAAGGCACCTGCGTGGTGCAGCGGATGGTTGCCCGGCTTTTCCAAATTTTCGGGCAAAAGGAAGGACAACCGACAAAACTCGGTCGGTTCATTCAGTCCCAACACGGCTTTCAAATATTCAACATCACATTTCAAGGTATTGACTCTGAGTGCTCTTAAAGGGGCACTTTCGGTCATTTTCTCGAATAAAGGGTATTTTTCCTTTAAAATAAGCTTCATTCGAGCCAAAAATTCTTCGGGTAAAGCCATATTTTTTCACCTTTGAATAAATTTCACCTCGCCTGCCGATAATAAAAGCGAAAGCGTGGTGATACTCTATGAACGAAAAGCTTGAAAACAAGCAGAACGGTCGAAACGGAAAATCCGAGCAGGAGCCTCAAAGCAAGAACCAAAGCTCACAGAAAGCTCAGAACAAGCAGGAAAACAACAAGAAATAATTTTGCAAATGCGACGGCAAAACCGTCGCATTTGTTTTATTCCTTTTCGGAAAAACCGTTTTTTATAATAGCAAAAAGCTCGTTTATTCTGTCCTGCTGCCCCGACAGATGAAGATAGCCGAACAAAGCCTCAACACCTGTCGCCGTATGATAGTTACCGACCGTTGTGCTCTTCGGCACGCCGCCGACGTGGTTGTTGCGACCCCTTTTAAAGACCGACATTTCACGCTCGGTCAGGCAATCCTTTATCATTTCAAACGCCTCGCACTGTGCGTTGGCATTGACAAACTCAACCGATTTTTTATGAAGCTCGCCTATCGGGCGCTCGACCTCGGCCAAATAGGTTCTGACAAGAAGTCCGAACACGGCATCGCCGACAAACGCAAGTGTCGACGGACTTGAAAGCATTGCTTTATCCATTTACATCACCCGATCAAGGTACATAGTTGAATTCGATATCGTAAACGCTGACGATATCACCCTCACGGACACCGGCTTTTTCGAGCGCATCGATAATACCGGAGGCGTGAAGCGTACGCTGAAAATACTGCAACGACTCATAGTCGTCGGGGTCAACGGTCTCGAGTATTTTAAGCAGCCACGGTGCATTGTCGATAATAAACACGCCGTCTTCGACACGCAAAGAGAACTCACGCTTCTTTTCGACGGTGTAATCCTCGACGGGAGCCGGCTCGGCCTCGTATTTCAAAATAGGAGGAAGCTTATCGAGCTCGGCGGCGACATACTTAACAACGTCGGCAGTGCCCTCGGCGATAGCGGCCATACATTCAAAATATTTATAGCCACGCTCCTCAAAATAGCTTCTTACCGTCTTAAGGGTTTCCTCATCGGTAAGGTCACATTTATTGGCAACAACGATCTGCTCACGCTCGGCAAGCTCGGGGCTGAAGGAGCCGAGCTCATTATTTATCTTTTCAAAATCCTCAATGGGGTCACGACCCTCACTGCCTGATACGTCGATGACGTGAACAAGCAAGCGGCAGCGCTCAACGTGGCGCAAAAATTCGTGTCCGAGACCCAAGCCCTCGCTTGCACCCTCAATGATTCCGGGAATATCGGCCATAACGAACGATTTTCCGTCGTCGATCCTAACAACACCCAAGGTCGGTACAAGTGTGGTGAAATGATAGTTGGCTATCTTCGGCTTGGCCTCACTCACGACTGAGATAAAGGTAGATTTTCCGACATTGGGGAATCCGATTAGTCCGACATCGGCCAACAGCTTAAGCTCAAGCGTTACGTCAAGCTCTTCACCGGGAATGCCCGGCTTTGCAAACTTCGGTGTCTGACGTGTAGGTGTCGAAAAATGACAGTTTCCCCAACCGCCGTTGCCGCCCTTGGCAACGATGACCAGCTCGTCGTCCGATATATCGGCGATAATACGTCCGCTTTCGGCATCCTTAACAAGCGTACCCTTAGGCACGTGGAGCACAAGATCGGGCGCGGATTTACCGTTGCACCTTGATGCACCGCCGGGCTGACCGGCTTCGGCTGTATATTTTCTTTTATATCTGAAATCGGCCAAGGTGGACAGATTGCTGTCGACAACAAAGACAACGTTGCCGCCACGACCGCCGTCACCGCCGTCGGGTCCGCCTGCCGCAACATACTTTTCACGGCGGAAGGAAACCTTTCCGTTGCCGCCGTCACCGGCCTTTATATGAATATTCGCAATATCTACAAACATAAATTTCTCCGTTTTAAGGCATGGATAAAATAAAAAAATTTAAAAAAACCCGGGAAAAGTCCCGGGTTAAAATGCACATTACTGCTCGACAGCGTAGATGCTGACTTTCTTACGATCGCGTCCCATACGCTCGAACTTGACCTTACCGTCAATAAGAGCGAAGAGGGTATCGTCAGAGCCTTTACCTACATTCTCACCGGCATGGATGTGAGTTCCTCTCTGGCGAACGATAATGTTGCCTGCGAGGACAAACTGACCGTCTGCTCTTTTAACACCGAGGCGCTTGGACTCACTGTCACGGCCGTTCTTGGTAGAACCGACACCTTTTTTATGAGCAAAAAGTTGAATGTTTACCTTTAACATGGTTACACCTCCGAATAAACTTTAACGTAGTTTCGATAATCAGTTGCAAGCTCCCTTGCGTGCAGGAGTAATCCCTTTAAGGTCACCTGCGATTCCAAGATTTTGGATTTGACGACTATGAACATATACCCGTCGGAAACCGAAGCTTCCAACTCGGCACCGACTATCTCACTCAGTGTGTTGGCCGCCATATAGGCCGCCGATGACACTGCCGAGCAGACGATCTTGCCGTCGGTATCGTTCGCCGAAACGGTGCTGTGACCAAATATTTCATATCCCGTCAAAAGACCGTCGCCGCCGAAAAACTTTATCTCGGTCATAAATACACCTTAGCCGATCGTGTTGATCTGAACCTTGGTGTACGGCTGTCTGTGTCCCATCTTGCGAGCGGAAGATTTCTTGGGCTTATAGGTGAAGACGGTGATCTTCTTAGCCTTTCCGTTCTTGAGAACGACACCTTCAACCTTTGCGTCAACGTAAGGAGCTCCTACCTTGAACTCTCCGTTGTCGTCGCAAACTGCAATAACCTTATCGAATACTACAGTTTCTTCTGCGGCTGCGTTGAGCTTCTCGACGAAAATGACGTCGCCACTCTGAACACGGTACTGCTTGCCGCCGGTTTCAATGATTGCGTACATTTTACTGGCACCTGCCTTAATTCAAGACTCGCTACAGTGGGTGGGAACATCCGCTTAATACCCACAATATGCGGCTTAAAAATTTTACCACAATGTATACTGCTTGTCAATAGTTTTTTGAAAAAATTATCCCTTAAAATACATATTTAAGTCGCATTTTATCATACCGTTATAGAGCTTTCTCTTCTTGTCGGGTTTTCGGCCGAAGAATTTCTCGAACTCGTCGTGCGGACTTATAACATAGTATTTTTTACCTTGTTCCGCCTTGAAAACGTTGCCCATAACCTTATACAACTCCTCGGCCGCGCGAATATCCAAAAGGCGTTCGCCGTACGGAGGATTGGTTATTACCAAGGTTCTGCCCTCGGGAAGCTTAAAATCGCGTACATCCCTTACCTCGGCCGTTACATACTTTTCCACACCTGCCTTTTTGGCATTTTCGAGCGTAAGCTTAACACATTTGGGGTCGATATCATAGCCGTGAGCCTCAAATTCAATATCGGTAAGTATTCTGTCGGTCGCGTTGGCTCTTTCCTTGCGCCAAACACTTTCATCGATAAACCCGAAATGCTCGGCAATAAAATTTTGCCTAAGACCCGGTGCCTGTTTTTTTGCCATAAGTGCCGCTTCTATAAGTATGGTACCGCTTCCGCAAAACGGATCGTATATCTTCGTGTCGGGATATATTCTCGCAAGGTCACACATCGCCGCGGCAAGTGTTTCCTTAATCGGTGCCGCATTGGAGTTCATACGGTACCCCCTCTTGTGCAGTCCGTGACCCGTCGTATCAAGCATCACGGTAACACAGTCTTTGAGAATCGAAAACTGTATTTGATGTGTCGGCCCGGTTTCTTCGAACCAATTCGTTTTATATACCGATTTAAGTCTTTCGACACAAGCTTTTTTTATTATCGACTGGCAGTCGGGAATGCTGTGGAGCTGTGAATTAAGGCTCCAGCCCTTAACGGGAAAAGCATCTTTTACGGAAATATATTCCTCGAGTGGCAAGGCTTTGACACCGTCGAACAGTTCGGTAAAGGTCATGGCGCGAAAGCTTCCCAAATTGAGCATTATGCGTTCGGCAAAACGCGAATTTATATTCGCAGCGGCTATTATAGATGCATCACCCGAAAACAACACTCGTCCGTTTTCCGCATTCACGTTTTCGGCACCCAAGCGCCGAAGTTCATCTGCAAGTATTCCTTCAACTCCGAAAACACACGGAGCTATCATATTGTATTTTTTCATATTAACACCGTTATTCGATTATTTCCGTGCCGTGCCGTGTGACATGGCATCCTATGTTTACGGCAACGGGCAATCCGGCAATATGTGTCGGAGCGTATTCAATATTAAGTCCCAACGCCGTCGTGTTGCCGCCGAAGCCTTGCGGCCCTATGCCGAGTTGATTTACCTTTGCAATCAATTCCTCTTCGAGTTCGGCATAATATCCGTTTTCGTTATGCGTTCCCAAATCGCGGCACAAGGCTTTTTTAGAAAGCAGTGCCACTTGTTCGAAATCGCCACCTATGCCGACACCTATCACCATTGGAGGGCACGGATTGCTCCCCGCAGCCTTGACGGTATCGAGGACGGCCCTTATAACACCTTCACGCCCTGCGGCCGGGGTAAGCATCGTAACACGGCTCATATTTTCACTGCCGAAGCCTTTGGGTGCCACAGTCACTTTGACACCGCTTCCTTCAACTATTTCGGTATGTAAAACGGCCGGCGTATTGTCACCGGTATTTACGCGGTCAAGCGGATCGCGTACGACGGATTTTCTTAAAAAGCCTTCGGTATACCCTTTTGCAACACCGCGGTTCACCGCATCACGCAAATTGCCGCCGACAAGGTGTACATCCTGCCCTATTTCCAAGAATACAACAGCCATACCGGTATCTTGGCAAACCGGAATATTCAATTTCTTTGCGGCTTCGGTATTAAGCTTTATATCGCGCATAATATCCACGCCCAAAGCATTTTTTTCGGTCTCGCAAGCCGCACATATACTGTCCGTAACACTTTTAGGCAACACCTTATTAGCCGATATACAAAGCCTTGCGACAGCATCTTCAATAACCTTTACGTTGATTTCCTTTATCATTTTTTCTCCAAAAGAAAAGCAGACCGTCACCGCCCGAAATCAACGGACGTATGTCGACCGTTCACCGCTTTCGGCGGCCATCGGGAAGTTGGTCTGCTTTCGAATTATTTTACGGCAGTGCGCTTCGGACGTCTTGTATCGGGATTCTTCTTTTTAAGATCCGAAAACTTTTCGTCACTCG
>CAZWLH010000079.1:0-6912 GCA_964634675.1 uncultured Eubacteriales bacterium | reverse complement strand
TTCATTGCAGTTTCCTCCAAATTCATATTTTTAGATTTTTCTGCAATATACCGTAACGATTGTCTTTACAACTTATTTTCAAAACCTTCGTTACGGCACCTCATCATTATCGGTTTGTGCCTGTTTTGGATTGGTGTTTTATTTTTTATCGGTCGGGATATATGCCCATTTGATGAAGTGATAGCTGTCGAGTATTTCGAAGAACCTCGCAAGACGCTCGTAAAGCGGTTCTGCCGCCTCTCCGAAGTGTTCCTTGACCGATTTGCCGATCTCGATTATATCACGCTCACCGTCGATCAAAGGCCAAATGAAGCTGCCGTTGTCATCAAGGTGAACATAGCTGATTTTCGGCCGTTTGAAAACCAACTGTGCAATGCGGTTTGCCCAACCGGTGTTTTTTATCTCGAGCGTTACTTTACCGTTACCGTCGGTTTTCCATTCAATATCGGGGTGACGGAGCGGCTTTCGCTCAAGATAGTTTGCGGAAATTATTCGTTTACGCTTCATATCAGTTCTTGTCGGCCTTCTCTTTTTTGAGAACGGTGAAGAACAGGAGACTGAGGATAACAAGTCCGAACACCGCAAGACTTCCGATGTTGGAAGCCCAGGTCGGGAGAGCAAGCTTTCCCGAAAGGTCGATCATTTCACCGACACCGAATACGGCGAGAACGGCAAGAATCAGTCCGACGATGCCTTCGCCCGCAATCATACCCGAGCAGAAGAGAATACCGCTGTTTGTTGCCTTTTTCTTACGATCCTCGTTTTTGATTCTGTCGAAGAAGAGACGGATAATTCCGCCGACCATAATGCAGGCGTTGAGCTGAACGGGGAGGTATACGCCGATGGCAAAGGGAAGAACGGGAATGCCGACTATTTCAACGATAATTGCTATGAAGACACCGACGAGAATGAGTCCCCACGGGAGATTTCCGTTCATAATGCCCTCAACGACCATCTTCATAAGTGTTGCCTGAGGTGCGGCAAGCTCTTCGGAGCCGAAGCCCCATGCGGAATCGAGAAGATAAAGTGTTGCACCGATAGCAAAGGCTGCGGCGATAACGCCCAATATTTCACCGATCTGCTGCTTCTTGGGGGTTGCACCGAGAAGATAACCGTCTTAAGATCCTGCGAGGTGTCGCCCGATATTGCGGCAACGATGCAGATTATCGAACCGATTGCGATAGCGGCCTGCATACCGCGAGCACCGACGTCGCCGGTGACCTTCAGAATGAGGGTGGCAATGAGCAGTGTTGCGATTGCCATACCCGAAACGGGGTTGTTACTGCTTCCGACAAGACCGACCATTCTCGAAGAAACGGTTGCAAAGAAGAAGCCGAATACGACGACGATGACTGCACCGAGGGGTGAAACGGGAATTGCGGGAACGAGCCAAACGGCAAGGGTGAGGATCAATATGGCAAGGAGAACGAGCTTCATATTGATATCCTTTTCGGTGCGGAGAGTGCCGCCGCCCGAAACCGAGAAGCCTTTCAAAGCACCGACAAAGGTGCGGACGATAAGCGGAAGTGACTTTATAAGGCTGATGATACCGCCCGCGGCAAGAGCACCTGCACCGATATAGCGGATATATGTGCTCCACACACCGTCGGCACCGCCTGCGGCGAAAACATCGGCGATGTTTTTTCCCTCGGCTAAGGCAGAAACATAATCACCGCCGAAGAGCACCAACAGAGGGATAAGCACAAGCCAGCTGAGCAGTCCGCCTGCAAACATATATGACGATATCTTGGGTCCGCAGATGTAGCCGACACTCATAACGGCAGGATAGATCTGCGTTCCGACGGCACCGGGATAAAGTCTCGGTCCCTGGTATGTTACTTCGCCGGGAACGACCTTCAAGCCGTCGATAATGAACTTGAAAGCTGCGGCAAAGCCCATTCCGGCGAAAACGGTCGATGCTTTGGAACCGCCCTCTTCTCCTGCGAGCATAACCTCGGCACAAGCCTGTCCTTCGGGATAGGGAAGTATACCGTGCTCCTTGACGATAAGTGCGTTGCGGAGCGGAACCATAAAGAACACGCCGAGAAGACCGCCGAGAAGAGCGATAAGCGTTATCTCAATGAGACTCGGCTTGCCCATAACGCCTTCCTTTGCCCAAAGGAAGAGTGCGGGAAGCGTGAATATGGCACCTGCGGCCAGGGATTCACCGGCCGAGCCTATGGTCTGAACCATATTGCTTTCCAAAATTGAATTTTTTCGCAGGATGACACGAATGACACCCATTGCGATAACTGCGGCGGGTATCGAGGCCGAGACGGTCATACCGACTCTGAGACCCAGATAAGCGTTCGCCGCACCGAATATGACGGCCAAAAGAATACCCATAATAATTGACGTTACGGTCAATTCCGAGGTGACCTTTTCGGCAGGCACATACGGTTTGAAGTCGTTTTGCTTTTTCATTAAAATACTCCTTTTTTATATTTTGATAATGTAATTTATTAAATAAACACACTATACTTCATTTTATATTATAGCATAGTGAAACACTTTAGTCAAGTAATTAAACAGAGTGTTATTGCGAAAAACCGCCAAGTATAGAAAACGGCAGAAGAGAGTGTTCTCTTCTGCCGTCTGTGCTGTTTCGGTTTAGTCGAGGAAGTTCATTTCGGACAATCCGTCGGCCTTTTGATAGATGTGAACATAATCTATCTGGAAGTTGTTTGACTCTGCCCAATAGCTTGCACTGTCATCAAGTGTTTCGTGCTGAGTCTCAAAGCCGGTGGCCTGGCTCAAAATGAGGTAAATGGGTTGCGAGAAGGTCTCGGCCCAAAGCTCGTTTTCGTTGAGATTTACCGAGAAATACTTGTTGCCGTCGCAGGCAAATGCACACTCATCCTTCGACCAAATATAGGTAAAGGTGTGGAGACAATCGTTGAACTTGGCTCCGTCGGGGAGGCTGTATCTCTTCTGACTGCCGTGGGTTGCATCAAGCGACCAGTGCTCCTCAATGCCCTGAGGCTCCCAATATGTGTTGTAGTAATCACGCATATTCGACTTCAGCCAACCGTGGAGGTTAGATGCTTCCCAAGCCGAGTTTCCGAACATTTCAACAACGTTGACCTCGGTCATAAATGCGGCGTTGCCGTTCGGGTCATAGGAGTTTGCCCAAAGCGATATCCAGAACGGTTCGCCCTCGGGAAGGATCGCGCTCATCTCAAGTATGCCGTATCTGAAGGTCATTTTACCCTTGGTGGTGAGCTTGAAGCCGTAGTATTGATTTGCATCGAATGCGGCATAGAAGTTGAGCATACCGTCGTTGACAAACAGGTGATCGGAGCTTTCGGAACGAACGGCCAAGCGGTCATTCGAGCCTGCACTTGTGTCGGTTCCCCAAGCCCATTTGGTGAGATCTACACCGGTTTGATGACCGGCGGAGGATTCGGTAAAATCGTCGGTCCAGGTGGGAGTATAATATGTAGATTTGTCATAAGCGGCAACGGCCTGCTGATAGCTGCCGATAACGCTGTCTGCATCGGTGAGCGGCTTGCCTGCGGTAAGCATCTTGCAGAATTCGGTGACCGCCATAGCGGTGGCATAGGTGCTTCCGCCGTTCAAAAATACCTTTCCGCCCGAAATTGTGATGCGGTATTCGTCGGTGTTTTCGATCTTCTCAACACCGTCACGGCTCGAGCTTCCGACGATTATCTCAAAGTCGGTCTTTTCGAGATTGTCATCGACTGCTTTCAAGAGATATCCGGTGTTTTTGGTGATAAGGCTCGATGAGCTTTCGATCTCGGTTTGAACCAAATACGACTGATTGAATCTCGGTCTTACGAGCTTAAAGTTTCCGAGAGCAACGCCGTTGATCGAAGCATCAACATAGCTGCCGGCTGTCTTATTCGTATACTTTATACCGCCCTTTATGCCGTCCTTGTTAACAAAGTTGGCGGCAAAATAACTGCAGGCGGCCTTAAGAGAATCGGCGGTCATCGCATTGATGACGATCTTTTTGCCGATAGTGCAGATGATAAAATCGTCGATACGTCCGCCGACGGATTTTATAAGGTAATCCTTAGCCTGAGCCGACTCTGCACGGTTGGTGTTACCGATAAGCACCTCATAGGCATCGGTTCCGTCCTCGGTGTCGAGAACGTTACGAACGGACGTGCTCAAAGCGGATTTCATCTGCTTGAAAACATATCCGGCCTGAGTTGTTTCGTCCAATTCGCCGTTTTCGGGGCGAATTACACGGTAAATGCTCGATCCGTCTGCATCAAGGTATGCGACATCGGCGATTGAAAAAATGTCGTCCGAAACGCTTACGGTGAGGTTTGATGAGCCCGAAGCGGTCTGCTTTTTATCGCCGCAACCGACGAAAAGGCAAAGCATACAGCTCATCGCAAGTAACAATGCAACAGTTCTTTTCATAAATATCTCCTTTTTATGGGCATAAAGCCCTATTTAACAATCGTATGATAACACAGTTGCATAAAAAAGTCAATATTTGAAGAAGCAATTTTGTTATATTCGAATAACCGTCGGTGTTCGGTGTCGGTTGCTTTTTGTTTCGGTAAAAATGCGGACTCCTGTTTTTTCACATTTCTTGTGTGATGAGCATTGATTTAGTGTGGTAGCAAATCAAGGTCTGCATTTTCCGTCTTCAATACGAAGGATTTTTCCCGGTTATAAAACTGCGATGCACTTTAAAATGAAAAATTCGGATGAGAGTCGCGACAAAAACGCACAGTAATGCTGACGCATACTGTGCGTTTTTAACAAAGAATACCGCCGAAATTTCACATTTTAAAGCAAGACTTCGTTATGGTACTTCATCATAATTGTTAAGCGTTCTTTTGTGATGTGTCATAAGAGCGCTTTTTCTTTTGTTCAGCCTGCGTTTCGAATCTGCATTCCCGAATTGTCTATCGTATAGTTGTCGTACGCTATAAGCTCGGCGATCTTGACGAATTTATACCCTTCGGCGGTCAGCTTCTCGAGAATGAGCGGCAACGCTTCGGGCGTGTGATCGGCATCATTGTGGAAAAGGATTATGCTTCCGGGCTTTACCTTTCCCGTCACCCTCGTCACAATGCTCTCAACCGTACTCGTATCCTTCCAATCGAGGGAATCAACGTCCCACTGTATCGCTTTCATTCCGATTTTTTCGACCGTTCCGATCACCTTGTTGTCGTAATCGCCGTAGGGACATCTGAACAGGGTAGGGGTCTTTCCGGTGATTGCCGCTATTTTTGCATTGCAGGTCTCAAGCTGTTCCTTAATTTGCGCTTCGCCGAGCTTGGTCATATAGGGGTGTGTCGAGGAATGGTTCATAACGTCATTTCCCGCATCACTCAGCCGTTTTACCTCTTCGGGATATTTATCGACCCAGCCGCCGACCACGAAAAAAGTCGCAGGTGCGTTATAACGGCTCAAAACCTCTATCAGCGTATCGGTATCGTCGGCGCCCCACGCAGCATCAAAGGTCAGTGCAACACACTTTTCTTCGGTCTTGACACAGTATATCGGCAACAGGCGCTCCTGCTTCGCAAAGGCGTTTACCGATATCGCCGCTCCGATGATCACGGCAAGCAGACCGCAACCGGCCGTCAGAAGGTGCTTCTTGGTTAAAATCATAAATTTCATAAGCTCAACTCCGTTCACTAAATGCTATGATACATTACCTGTCCGATATTCCGCTTTTTGTTAAGCCGAGCAAATAAAAAACGCCCGTACCGTTTGGTACAGGCGGTAAGTTTAAAGCTCCGACAAATCATAAGGTGTGTGCAAATACACAATGTGGTTGAGCCAATTGGCATAAAGCATACTTGCGTGCGATTTCCAGGTAAAGACCGGCTTTTCGGTCGGGTCGTCATTTTTGAAATAATTAACCGGGATTTCCGGCTCAATGCCTTTAAGCACGTCTCGGTTGTATTCGTTGGCAAGTGTGCTTCGGCTGTATTCGGCGTGACCCGTCACGAAGATGTTACGGCAGTCACGGTCGGTGACGATATATGCACCGGCTTCGTCCGACTCGGCCAAAATCATCAGCTCGGAGCAGGCACGTATCGACTCGATCGGAGTTTCGGTATAGCGTGAGTGCGGTGCGAAAAAGAGATCGTCAAAGCCACGTGTCAGGGGATGACGCTTGTCAAGCGGTCGGTGGCGGTAAACGCCGCTGAGCTTTTTAGGCAGCAGACGTTTATCAAGTCCGTAATGATGATAAAGTCCGGCTTGTGCACCCCAGCAGATGTACAAAGTCGAATAAACATTGGTCTCGGCCCAATCCATTATGGTGCAAAGCTCGCTCCAATACTCGACCTCGCAAAAAGGCAGCTTTTCAACAGGCGCACCCGTTATTATCAAACCGTCAAAACGCTGATTTTTTATATCGTCAAAGGTTTTGTAGAACTTCAAAAGATGCTCTGCCGAGGTGTTTTTCGAAACGTGGCTTGCCATTTGGATAAGCTCGATCTCAACCTGCAGCGGAGTGTTTCCGAGAAGGCGTAAAAGCTGTGTTTCGGTGTCGATCTTGGTCGGCATTATATTTACAACGGCTATTTTCAAAGGACGTATGTCCTGATGCAGGGCACGGTACTCGGTCATTATAAAGACGTTTTCCGACTCGAGGGTTCTTGCAGCCGGCAAAGAATCGGGGATTTTAATTGGCATAATAACCTCCTGAGAGTTGCAGTTTATACTGTATTATATAATATCAAAATCAATGTCAAATTGCAAGATGGAAAGAGAAATTTAAAAGAGAATCATTCCACGGCTCTCCGCAAACCTCTTAGGCGATACGCCGAAGCGCTTTTTGAAGCAATGACTGAAGGAGTAGGTCTTAAAAAACCTTTCGCACTTATTCTAAAACTTTTTAACTTTTAAAGTTTTTATCGAAATGTTATGATACAATAGATAGGTAACAAAAATAATAGAAAAAACAACTCAAAA
>CAZWLH010000078.1:0-7022 GCA_964634675.1 uncultured Eubacteriales bacterium | reverse complement strand
GTATATTCCAATGCGGATGAGGTTGCCCTGTACAATAACGGAAAGCTTGTAGAAACACAAAAGGGAAGTCATGTATTCCGCTTCAAGGTCAGACTGGAAGGCGAAAACCATCTTGAAGCTGTTGCAGGCGAATATAAGGACACTGCTGTTATTTACCGGACCGACAAAGCGCGACCTGAATATAAGGTAAAAAAGAGTAAGAGCCAGAATTGGGTATAATAGATTTTGGAGGAAAAAATGAGCGACAAAAAAGAAAAAAGAGCTTTCAGAAAAAATTATAAAAAAGCTCGCATAAAAGCAATTAAACCATGGAAATCCCTGACTTGGATTTCTGCACCACTTTTTGTTATCTTCCTTGCTCTGTCAATTGTTTTGGGCATGTTTGATAACACAGTAGCATTATTTGTCGGAGGCTCTTTCTGGGAGCTTGTAAACGAGGATGAAAATGCACAGTATTTTACTGAGGATTACACGACTGAGGAAAGAGAGCAGAGAGGCCTCGACCTGGTATATCAGGTAGAAGCGGAGGGCGCTGCACTTTTGATGAACGAAAATGAGACACTTCCGCTGGCAATCGGCGCAAATGTCAGCCTGTTTTCTACTTCTTCCGTATCTTTTATTTACGGCGGTACAGGTTCAGCAAACGTAGATTCTTCTAAGGCAGACAATTTAAAGAGTGCCTTGGAAAAATCCGGTCTGCAGGTAAATCAGACATTGTGGGATTTTTATCTGACCGGAGAAGGTGCACAGTATGTACGTGACGGTGGCGACTTTTCCAGCGGCGCAAAGGTTGGAGAAGCACCTTGGTCTGCTTACACGGAGGATGTACTTGCTTCTGTAGAGGAGTACGGAGATGCTGCAATCGTTACACTGTCCCGCGTAGGCGGCGAGGGTGTGGACCTTACCTATCGTGAATACAATTATCTTGCACTGGATGAGAATGAGAAAGCTATGCTGGCAGGCGTAAAAGCGTTAAAGGATGCTGGAAAGGTTGAGAAGATCATCGTACTGTTCAACACTTCCAATCCGCTGCAGGTAGATTTCCTGAAGGAAAATGAGTACGGCGTGGATGCTGCCCTTTGGGTAGGCGGTGTAGGTATTACCGGTATCAATGCAGTTGCAGATATTCTTGCAGGCGTTGTAAATCCATCCGGAAGCCTTGTAGATACTTACTGTTATGACAATTATTCCTCTCCGGCAATGCAGAATTTTGTTCCGGTACAGTATGAGGGTGACTTGACACAGATTCCTGATGTGGCAGACACATATATGATTTATCAGGAAGGCATTTATGTGGGATATAAGTATTACGAAACCCGCTATGAGGATTATGTAATGGGTACAGGAAATGCAGGTGCGTATGCGTATGCAGAGGATGTTGCATTCCCGTTCGGTTATGGTCTGTCCTACACAAGCTTTGCTTACAGCGATATGAAGACCAGCTACAATGCGTCTGAGGATGCTTTTGAGGTGTCTGTAAAGGTTACGAATACAGGCGACGTGGCAGGTAAAGAGGTTGTTCAGGTTTATTTGAATAATCCGTATACAGATTATGACAAGGAAAATGGCGTAGAGAAGGTAGCAGCAGCGCTGGTTGGCTTTGAAAAGACCGCTGTTCTGGCGCCGGGCGCAAGCGAAACAGTTACGGTTACGGTTGACAGAAGAGAATTTGCTTCCTTTGATACCTATGGTGCAGGCACATACATCCTGGATGCAGGTGATTATTACCTGACTGTTGCAAGGAACAGCCATGATGCCGTAAACAATTTCCTTACTGCAAAAGGCTATACGGTAGAAAATACAGACGGCAAAATGGACACAGACGGTAATGCAGAGCTTACCTATAAGTATACAAATAAGAATTTTGATGCGGAAACATATGCAGTATCTTTGAATGGTACAGAAATTACCAATCAGGTTTCTTCTGCTGACCCGAACCTTTACGAGGGTATCGAGCAGGAGGTAGTATGGCTTACACGTAATGACTGGACTGGCACGATGCCTGATTACAGCGAGCCGCTTAAGCTTGCCCTTACACAGAAGCTGATTGATGATTTACAGCTTTTACAGTATGATCCGGCTGATTATCCGAAAATGGAAATGCCTGCATTGGGTGCAGACAATGGTCTGAAGCTGGTGGACATGATCGGTTTGGATTATGACGATCCGAAGTGGGATTTATTGCTTGACCAGATGACCTTTGATGAAATGGTTTCCCTCATCGGTGACTCCTTCCACTGGACAATGCCTGTGAAGTCTATTGAGGCTCCGGGTACTAGAGATGAAAACGGCCCACAGGGTCTTACCGTAACTTTATTCGGCAGTCACTTGGGCGTCAGCACGGCTGCACTTACCTCCGAGGACGTATTGGCTGCAACTTTTAATAAAGAGCTTGTTTACGAAGTTGGTAATATCGTAGGTAATGACTGTCTTGCTGTGAACGTAGCGGTTCTGTACGGACCGGGTGCAAATATGCATAGAACACCATACGGTGGACGTAACTTTGAATACTACTCTGAGGACGGCTTCCTTGCAGGAGAAATCTGCGCAGCAGAATGTAAGGGCATTGAAGAAAAGGGTGTTCGCGTTGTTATCAAGCACTTTGCATTAAATGACTGCGAGCAGGACAGAACAGGACTTGGTGCATGGCTGAATGAGCAGGCTGCAAGAGAAATATACCTCAAGGCATATCAGAAGGCATTTGAAGAGGTTGGTGCAAACGGAGTTATGATGGCTTATACACGCTGGGGAACTATGTGGTCAGGTGCACACAGCGGTCTTATCAATGGAATCCTTCGTACAGAGTGGGGCTCTAACGGTCTGTCTATTTCTGACAACGTAATCACTACCATGGTAAATGGTGTTGACGGTATCATGGGCGGCACTTCTACCTATGATGCAATGCTCTGGTACGTAACAGCACAGCTTCCGGAATACGAGAAGGACGCTGTTGTAGTAAATGCCATGAGAGAAGCATGCCACCGCAACCTCTATGCAATTGCACATTCCTGCGGTATGAACGGCATGGGACCTGACACGACGATTAAGCTGATCAAACCAATCGTGCTGCACGTTGTAGACGGCGGCAAGATTTTCTTTGGTGCTTTATTCGTACTGTCACTGGTTATGTGGATTGTAAAGAAGCAGAAGTTTAAAAAGACAGATATTTACAAAGAATATAAAGCATCCAAAAAAGCACAGAAATAATAAAAAAGAAAGGGCAAAATATGAGTGAAAATAATAATGGGACAAAATTAAACAGAGCAAAACCATATCAGCTTATTTTGTTTCCTATGAATAATGGTGCAACAAACGTATACTACATTTTGACCTTGAATTTCATTGCTTATTACGCAAACGGTGTTTTGGGACTGGCACTGATGTTTGCAACGACGATGGTAACAGTGATGCGTCTTTTTGACGCAGTCACTGACCCTATCATCGGCGCGCTGATGGACAGAACGGTAACGCGCTTCGGCAAGTTCCGTCCGTTCATGTTGCTTGGAAATGCGATTATGCTCATATCCTCCCTGTTGCTGTATTTCGGCACACGTATCATCACTCCGGATATGCAGTGGTTAAAGTATGTATGCTTCGTGCTGTTCTATGCGTTATATGTTATAGGCTACACATTCCAAACAGCTTGCACCCGTTCCGGACAGACGTGCCTTACCAATGACCCGTCGCAAAGACCGTTATTTACGATTTTTAATACAGTGGCGAGCTTGATCGGTATGGGTTTGGTACAGTTTTTGGCACCGATTTTGCAGAACAGACTCGGCGGTTACAACAGTCCATCCTTCTTTGATGTCATGGTGCCGCTGGCAATCTTTGTTTCAGCAGTGCTGACCCTGCTCGCGGTCATCGGAATCGCAGAAAAGGATCGCCCGGAGTATTTTGGTCTTGGCGGCAAGCAGGAAAAGGTAGCAATCAGGGATTACGTGGAGATCCTGCGTAATAACACGGAGCTACTGCGCCTGATGATTGCAGGTGCCGGATGTAAGCTGGCATTTTCCATTGCGACCAACATGACGGTGTTGTGTATGCTGTACGGCTCTATGATGGGAAATTACGATGGACTTTATCTGCCGATGATGATCATTGGATATATCTTCTCCGTTCCGTTCTTTTTACTTACGGTTAAAACGAGTCAGAAGCACGGACAGAAGGCATCTCTCGTAAAATACACGAAGCTTGCGCTTGCTATGTATGTCGGTGTTCTTGCATTGCTGCTCGTTTGGAGACAGGGCAATGCGGCGTTTAATCTTTCTGTGATGCCGTTGTCCTCCATTAACATTTATACCATTCTGTTCATTATATTTTTCGGCGTTGGCTACGGCGCATACTATGCAACAGCAGATATGCCGATTCCGATGGTAGCGGACTGCTCAGATTATGAGACCTACCGTTCCGGCAAATATATTCCGGGCATTATGGGAACACTGTTTTCGCTGGTTGACAAGCTGGTAAGCTCCCTCGGCTCTACCATCGTAGGCATTGCTGTGGCTGTAATCGGCATAAAAACACTTCCGGACAGTACGACACCATATATTGCGGGCATGCAGGGGGTAGTAGCAGTATTATTCTGTGTGATTCCGATGCTTGCATGGCTTGCGACACTGGTTGCCATGAAGGGATATACACTGACAGGCAGCAGAATGAAGGAAATCCAGGCAGTGAACAATGCACGTAAAGAGGGCATTGCAAAGGGCATGAGCCTCGAAGAAGCCATGACAAAGTGGCAGACAGAGGAAGATGTCGGGCGATGAGCTTCCTCATGAGTGAGGAACATAGGGGGAAGTGAAATCGTCCAGTTTGTTCCTGATAAGGTCACATGAAATGAAAATAAAATGACACTTGTGTCACGAATGGGAAAATCCGCGGCTGTCGACCGCGGATTTTTTTGCTCACAAAATGACTCTTTTTCCGAGTAAACAGAGCGACGGAGCAGCCTGATAGCCGCAGATTTTTGTTATCTTTGTAGATTGGATTGACTTTTGCGAGACAGAGTGCTAAACTGTTTTGAAAAAGTATTATATTCAGGGTTATGAGTAAAGGAACGGAGGAGGCAGCATGAACAGTAATTTTATTGCGCAGACATTTGGAAAGTCTACATATTATACGGATATTCCAAGTGCATTATTTAAGGAATATGACGTAAAGAAGGGGCTGCGAAATGAGGATGGCACAGGTGTCCGTGTAGGTCTGACACGTATCAGTGACGTAGTTGGTTATGAGTACGTGGATGGTGTCAAAACAGATATAGACGGCAGGCTGTATTACAGAGGCTACCGTCTGAAGGATTTGGTTGCAGGCAAGGGCGACGGACATTTTGGGTATGAGGAGGTCTGCTTTCTTTTGCTGTTCGGATATCTTCCTAATAGGATGGAGCTGAAGAATTTCCGTGAGACCATCAGTGACAGCTATGCACTGCCGAAGGAATTTTTGGAAATGAACCTTTTGCGTGCGCCTTCCAAAGACTTGATGAATTTGCTGCAGATTACCGTTCTTTCTTTATATAGTTATGACGAGCAGCCGGATGACAATGACCCGTATCAGACGATTCTGAAGGGTATCAATATCATGGGCAAGTTGCCGCTTATTATTTGCTACGGCTACCATAGCCAAATGCATCACTATCAGAAGCAAAGTCTGATCATTCACTATCCGAGACCGGATTTTTCCATTGCAGAAAATATCCTGTACATGCTGCGTACCGATTCTCACTTTACACCGCAGGAGGCAAAGATGCTGGATACGCTGCTCATGGTACATGCTGACCACGGCGGCGGTAACAACTCTACATTTACCAGTGTTGCCATGGCATCTACCGGTACGGACATTTACTCTACGCTTTCCGGTGCTATCGGCTCTTTGAAAGGACCGAGACACGGCGGTGCCAATGTCAACTGCTTTGAAATGATGGAAGCAGTTATCCGTGAGATTGGCTTTACCAAGGATGAGGAAAAAATCCGTGGTGTCATCGAGCGTATCCTTGCCAAGGATTTCTTTGACAATTCCGGTCTGGTTTATGGCATGGGACATGCGGTTTATACCAAATCCGACCCGCGTGCAGAGGTACTGCGTGAATATTGCAGAGATCTTGCAAAGGAAAAGGGGCGTATGGAAGAGTTTGAATTCCGTGTATTATTCGAAAAGATTGCAAGAGAAATGATTTCCAAGAAAACCGGAAAGGTTACCAGCAACAACGTGGACTATTACAGTGGTTTTGCGTACGATATGCTGAATATCCCGAAGGAAATCTATACACCGCTTTTTGCGTGCGCGCGTGCAGTGGGCTGGCTGGCACACAATATCGAAAATAAGCTTTATGATGGAAAGATTATGCGTCCTGCAACAAAATACGTGGGACTTGCAGAAGAATTTAAGCCTTTGGAGGAAAGAAAGTAATGGAAAAGTTGATTACGGTTTTTAAGGGAGACGGTATCGGTCCTGAAATCACGGACTGCGTAATGGAGATTTTAAAGGTAGCAGGCGCGCCGCTGAAATACGAAA
The DNA here is from genome assembly GCA_964634675.1 of uncultured Eubacteriales bacterium. Taxonomy (GTDB): domain Bacteria; phylum Bacillota; class Clostridia; order Oscillospirales; family Acutalibacteraceae; genus UMGS172. The sequence goes on along the minus strand of CAZWLH010000078.1, from coordinate 506 downwards.
TATTTAACGTAGGTGCAGCAGAAATGGAAAAGAACGGCGCACTCGTATCTGAGGAGGCTTATGCTTCCTTTGACAAGACAAAGGTACTCTTGAAGTCCCCAATCACGACACCTGTGGGAAAAGGCTTTCGTTCCATTAACGTAACAATCCGCAATAAATACGATCTGTATGCGAATATCCGTCCTGCAAAATCCAGTGCGGCTTTAAAAACACGTTTTGAAAATATTGATATCATTACATTCCGTGAAAATACAGAGGATTTATATGTCGGTGTAGAGGAGCAGATTGATGCAGATACCGTACATGCGACCAAAATCATTACCAGAAAGGCAAGCACCCGTATCATCCGTGATGCATTTGAATATGCGAGAGCACACGGTCGCAAAAAAGTAACCTGCGTGCACAAGGCAAATATCTTAAAACTTTCTGATGGTATGTTTTTGGACATTTTCCGCGAAATCGCACAGGAATATCCGGATATTACCGCAACTGACGTAATCGTAGAC
>CAZWLH010000077.1:0-7273 GCA_964634675.1 uncultured Eubacteriales bacterium | reverse complement strand
CGGCCGAAAACCTCGAAGCACTCGAAAAGGGAATACCCAATCTGCTTCGCCACGTCTCCAACATAAAGAGTGTTTATAAGCTGCCGTCGGTCGTAGCTGTCAACCGTTTCCCGACCGATACCGATAAGGAAATCGAGCTTATTATAAATAAGTGTAAGGAGCTCGGCGTTAACGTCGTTCTTTCCAATGTTTGGGCAGAAGGCGGAAATGGAGGAGAAGAGCTTGCACATGAGGTCGTAAGACTTTGTGAAGAGGAAAAGGGCGACTTCACCTACGCTTACGAGCTTGAAGGCACGATCGAGGACAAAATCGAGGCTATTGTTAAAAAGGTATACGGCGGTGTCGGCATAAAGGTACTTCCTGCGGCTAAAAAGCAGATAGCTCAGCTTACCGCTTTGGGCTTTGATAAGTGCCCGATCTGCGTTGCAAAAACACAGTATTCCTTCTCCGACGATGCAACAAAGCTCGGCGCTCCCGAGAACTTTGAGATTACAGTTAAAAACGTCAAGGTTTCGGCCGGTGCCGGATTTGTCGTTGTGCTTACGGGTGATATTATGACTATGCCGGGACTGCCCAAGGTTCCTGCGGCCGAGAATATCGACGTTGATGACAACGGAAAGATCACCGGTTTGTTCTAAAACTTTAACCTCCTCGGCTTAGCTGGGGAGGTTTTGCTTCGAAAATCTGTACTGTTTGTTAATTTTGCGTTGTTTTTATTGACAGTTGGGAGTATTTGTGTTAAAATTACTTCAAACCATATAAAAGGAGTAATAAAAATGAAAAAGCTTTTATCTCTTGTTCTTTCGGTTGTGCTTTTGCTTTCTTTTGCCGCTTGCGGCGGAGATTCCGACAACAAAACCGACGGATCGGACGCATCTAAAGGAAGCGCCGCAGGCGTTACCTCCATCAAATTCGACAAAGACAGCTACACCGTTGAGGTTGAGGGCTACATCACTCTTTCTGAGTTTGTCACTGTTGAGCCTGCCGGCTCTGCATTGAAGTTCTCAAGCTCCGATGAGTCTATCGCCGAGGTCACCTCTTCCAAGAAGGGTGAGTTTATGGGTGTTAAGACCGGTGAGGTCACTGTTACCGCTGCATCCGAGGACGGCAGTGTTTCCGCTATCTGTAAGCTTGTTGTTGCCGGCTTGGGCACCGTTGTTGCCCGTAACGGCACAGAAGGCGGTATTACTCATAAGCGTTGGGGCGCAGTTGAGAGACCCGACGATGCCAACGCCAAGATCGTTGTCGTTCCGAAGGAGCTTGCCGCAGGCACCGATATGAGCAAGGCCGTTTCGTTCGATTACGGCGAGCCTGCCGCTGACGGCTCCTGTGCTGTTTCCTATGAGGGCTACTATGTTGCAAAGACCGGTGATACCGGTAACTATGAGCTTAAGGGCGTTCCCGAGGGCGACTATGTAGGACTTATCGTTTGCAGCAGAGATTATACCGCAAATAAGACCTATTCTAAGGATACCGCATTGGCTACCTTTAAGTCATCTGCCATTGCAAAGTATTTCACCGATGCCGAGATCAACACGATTGTCAGCTCGATCTATCAGCTTGAGTTCTATGTCGGCGAATTCAGCGTAAAGGCCAACGAGATCACCGTTTTCGGTCACGATTTCGCACCCGATATTGCCGAGTAATATTAAAAACGAAAACGGCGCTCTGCTTGGAGCGCCGTTTTTTGCATATCAATTGCCGACCGTTATTATTTAAAAAGTGCTGATTTTATTATTCAAAGCATAAAAAATCCTGCCGATTACTATCGGCAGGATTTTCGTTCGTGGTGCCGGAAGCGGGGGTCGAACCCGCACGGTATCGCTACCACTGGATTTTGAGTCCAGCACGTCTGCCAATTCCATCATTCCGGCGAACGAATATATTATATAACAAAACACTGAAAAAATCAAGTACTTTTCCGAAATAAGTTGAAAAATTTTGTGAGGTTACAATAGCTGTGAGACTGAAAGGAATAGAAAAAGTGATTGAGAACTGTTAAAATCAAGTTACCACACAATTAATACTCCAAAATTTCTTTTTTATACGTCGAATCGGAATAAGCAACGTTTAGTGCATATTTTGCAATAAATATAGTTGGACCCGAAAACCAAGCTTCATGCTTAATGTAAAAACTCCAACGGCAGTGGCAATAATTCCGGACAAGGAATCGATCAAAGAATCTGTTTCTCTGATAATCAATCCCAATGGAATACTTAAAAATACACTTGCAACAATCCTATGCCAAACGATGGGAGAAGTATAATCCAACAAGAGGAAATGTATTGTATTTTAATTTGATGGATTTTATGATGATTTTCATTCGAAGGCTCTTTGCACATTTTACACCGCTTTCGATTAAATAGTTTCACATAGAAGTATAGTGCCGCGACGGAAAAAAGTGCAAAGGTTGATTGACGGACAGAAACCGAATTGTATTTATTTCTTTCCCAATATGTGCTTGATGGTTTTGATTATCCGCTTGAGCTCATCGGTTTTGTTGAAGAATATCATACCGAAGAAAATGAGCGCTATTAAAAGTGCCAATCCGATGATGACAGCAAGAATTATGATTATTACCTTCAAAAATGTCATTCTGGTCGATGATCCACTGTCGTTCGTTTTGGTACCCTCGGCGGTGACAAGCATAAACTGTGTGCATTCATCGGTGGTAAGTGTAAGCCTTCCGCCGATAACGTTTGCCTGATATACCGATATCGAGCCGTCGCTTTTGGTCTGATAAACAGTAATAACCTTGCCCTCATACTTTCCGTCGGCAGGGAAGCTGAAGGTGAGGTCTCCGTCGGAGCCGGCAAAATTGAAGCCGATGTCATATGCGGCGATTATTTTGCCCCAATCGGTACCTGCGGCGAGAGCGGTATACTTCTCATTCTGCGGGTCAAGAGCCGATACCGAAAGTGCTGCAGAAGGGTCATAATAGCCCGAAATTTTGATGCCGGTAGCAGGATCGATCTTTTCGGAGTAGCTGTAATTCGATATAGTAAGGCTTCCGTCGATAAAGGTCACACTGTAATTATCTCCGAAGGAAAGAGTACCGCGCGTTACGGTGTATGTGCCAACGGTATTTCCCGAGGTTCTCGCCAAAGCACCGACGGCCTTGTTGCTGTCGATCAGCTCCTCGGAAAGCTTATAGGTGAGCTGAGGTTCGGCCTGTCCCAAGGTCATAACGAGACTGTCGGCGGTAACCGTGATTGTTCTCGGTGATACCGTTGCCTTAAGCTCGGTTTTATCGGATTTCAGCGAATATTTGTCGGCATCCTTGCCGGTCAACTTAAGTCCCGAAAGAGTGACCTTGGTGGCTTTTTTCACATCGGCACTATTATATTCTGCTTTCTCATATGTAAGCTTGACCTCGTGACCGTCGGCAACACCGCTGAGCTTAAAGTTTTTATCGGTCACGACCGCTTCGGTCTTGCCGTCATAAACCTTGTTTATGGGCTCACATCCATCGGTCGTAACGGTTATTTTCGAGGTCTTCGTGAGATTTAAAACTATATCGGCCGGTTCGTCGGCAAAGCTTTGGTCACCGTCCGAAACACCGTCCTTCAAAAGCTCGGTCTTAACATTGCTTTGGGAGTAAAAATTGACCTCGATCACATAGTTTCCGATTGCGACCGAGCTGTCGGAGCAGCTTTTGAGTTTAAAGGCGTAATGTGCAAGCTCGGTCCCGTTTTTGAAATTGTATACGGTTTTGCCTTTGATCGTGAAATCGTCAAGTGCTGCCGTATCGGTCAGGATCATCTGATCGTCGTCGTCGAAATCGAGGGTTGACTTGGTGACCGCAAAGACAAGTGAAGCATCGCTTTGCGCACCGTTGACCTTAAAATCGACCGATAGGGAATAGGGAACTGCTTGTTCTCCCTCAACGGCGCTGACTGTCAGCGGAAGGCATAAAGCAAGCAGTAAAAGCACTGCCGAAATACAACTGCATATTTTTTTCATATGTACAACTCCTTGATTTTGTAATCACAAATTACTCGTTTATTTTATATCATTTTTCAAAAAACTTCAAGAAATATAACAATATTGTAATGATATTTGCAAATTCCTTCAAAATAACTTGTTATCACAAGAAAAATGTGATACAATTTGATGAAAAGGGGTGAATGGTATGAAGAACGGCCGCATTTGGTATGATATTGAAGGCAAGCCTATCCAAGCACACGGCGGATGTATTATCGAGCATTGCGGAGTGTATTATTGGTACGGCGAAAATAAGGGACAGGACAACTGCAAAAACCGTAACAGGGTAGATGTGATCGGCGTTTCGTGTTATAGCTCGACTGATCTTCTCAATTGGAAATATGAGGGGCTTGTGCTTGAAGCCGTGCAGGATGAGAGCAGTATGCTTCATCCGTCCTGCGTGCTTGAACGTCCCAAGGTGCTTTACAACCAAAAGACCGATACCTTTGTTATGTGGTTTCACTCCGATTCACCCGACTATGTGTTTGCAGGGGTCGGTGTAGCTGTTTCGAAATCGCCTGTCACCGGGTTCGAATACCTCGGCTCGTTTCAGCCCAACCGACAGGACAGCCGTGATATGACTCTTTTCAAGGATGATGACGGTACCGCTTATCTTGTCCATTCAAAGGATTGGAACAAGACACTTAACATTGCAAGACTTACCGAGGATTACACAAACGTCGACGGCTTTTATGTGTCGGTGCTTGTTGACCAGGAGCGTGAGGCTCCGGCACTGTGCCACAGAAACGGTATGTACTATATGATAACCTCGGGCTGCACGGGATGGGACTGCAACAGTGCTCTGTTTGCGAGAAGTCCTCATCTGCTCGGCAAGTGGAAGCTTATCGATAACCCTTGTGAGGGTGTGAACAGTCGCTTGACTTTTTTTGGACAAAGCACCTATATTTTCACCGCCGACGGCAACGATTATCTTATGCTTGATCATTGGATACCTCACGATCTTAAAAATTCGGGTTACAGTATACTCCCGATAACCTATGATAAAGGAAATGTTATGACCGTAAGGTGGCAGGATGAATGGAACGGCATTTTGCCGAAGAAAGGACTGTTTCGATAATGGCTCAGACAAGCTGTGAAAGCTGCGCTTATTTTGCTTTTGATGAGGATTATGACGATTATGTCTGCCTTGCCGATATGGATGAGGACGATTATATGCGTTTTATCGGAAGCGGCGATAAAGGATGTCCGTTTTACAGATTATATGACGAATACAAAATCGTTCGCCGACAGAACTGAGCGGAGGAATGTATGAAAAAATATTTAATAGTTGTCGATATGCAAAACGACTTTGTCAGCGGCTCGTTGGGTACCGCCGAGGCTTTGGCGATACTTCCCGCGGTCGAGCGTAAAATAAGACAATTCGACGGTGAAATTATCGCCACACTTGATACTCACTTTGATTCTTACCTCGAAACGGCAGAGGGGAAGCATCTGCCGGTCGTGCACTGCGTTAAAAATACCGATGGGCACAAAATCGTTCCGTCGGTTCAGGCGGCACTCGAGGAAAAAGGATATACGGAGGTTGAAAAAAACACCTTCGGCTCGACAAAGCTTCCGCAGCTTATCGACTGTGACGGCAGCGGAGATGGTCTCGGTATTGAGCTTATAGGACTGTGCACCGATATCTGTGTTGTGTCCAACGCTCTGCTTTTGAAGGCTCATTTTCCGGAAGCTGTTATTTCGGTCGACAGTACGTGTACTGCAGGTGTTACTCCTCAAAGCAAGAACGATGCTTTGGACACAATGAAAATGTGCCAAATAGAAATTTTAAATTAAGGTGATATTATGTTTGATGCTGAAAAACAGAAAAATGCTTGTGTTGAATGGATAAGAGGCTTCTTTGCCGAAAACGGACCCGATTGCAACGCCGTTATCGGTATATCCGGCGGCAAGGACAGCAGCGTTGCGGCGGCTTTGTGCGTTGAGGCGTTGGGTAAGGACAGGGTCATCGGTGTGCTTATGCCGTGCGGTGTTCAGCACGATATAGATATGGCCGAGCTTTTGGTGAACCACCTCGGAATAAAGCACTTTACCGTTAATATTGAGAAGGCGGTCGAGGGACTCAGCTCGGCATTTCCGTTCGAGCTTTCGAATCAGAGCCGAGTAAATCTGCCGCCGAGAATAAGAATGGCAACGGTTTATGCCGTTGCGCAGAGCTTTAACGGTCGTGTTGTGAATACCTGCAACCTTTCCGAGGATTGGGTCGGATATTCGACACGCTACGGCGATGCCGCAGGAGATTTCAGTCCGCTGAGCCGCTTCACCGTGCAAGAGGTCAAGGCTATCGGCCGTGTGCTGGGACTTCCCGATGTTTTGGTCGACAAGGTGCCCATCGACGGACTTTGCGGCAAGACCGATGAGGAAAATCTCGGCTTTACATATGCAGAGCTTGACCGATACATCCGTGACGGAGTTATCAATGACGAGCAAAAGAAGGCGAAAATCGACGATAAGCACGTAAAAAATCTCTTTAAATTACAGCTTATGCCGGTATTTGAGCCGGAAATCTGACTTTTTCAGACCGTTTGCGACTGAAATTTCAAAACCGAGGTTGACAAATCGCCGACACTGCGGTATTCTTATACCTATAAATTTTCGGAGGCACTGCAATGAAACTGCTTGAAGATAAAATAGTAAAAGACGGACGCGTACTTGAGGGGAATATCCTCAAGGTTGACAATTTTCTCAATCATCAGATCGACGTTGTCTTTTTAAATGAGATGTGTAAGGAATTCAAACGTCTTTACGCTGATGAGAAGATAACCAAGATCCTCACTATCGAGGCATCCGGCATCGGAATTGCCTGTATTGCCGCACTGCACTTCGGCGTGCCGGTGCTTTTTGCGAAAAAGAGCAAGAGTTCGAATATTTCAAGCGGTGTTTACTCCTCAAAGGTCGAATCTTATACACACGGTAAGACCTTCGACGTTATCGCCTCCAAGCAGTATCTCGATAAGAACGACCGCGTTCTCATAATCGACGATTTTTTGGCAACCGGAAATGCTTTGGTCGGACTTATCGATATTGTCGAGCAGTCGGGTGCTTCGGTCGTCGGCTGCGGAATCGTGATCGAAAAGGCTTATCAGGACGGCGGCAAAATGCTTCGTGAAAAAGGCTACCGTGTAGAGTCTCTTGCGAAAATCGCTTCGATGAGCGTTGAAAACGGCATTGAATTTTGCTGATGATCTTTAAATAAAAAAACATCGGTCTCCTATAGCCGAGGTGCGATAACGAAGTATTTATGTAAGGTGGCGGTACAGCGAGAGCT
>CAZWLH010000076.1:0-7286 GCA_964634675.1 uncultured Eubacteriales bacterium | reverse complement strand
TCAACACCTATAAGGACTTTTATGACCGTGCCATCTTTCTTGTGAACTATGGAAACGAAAAGAGAAGCTCAGAATTAGACCTGTTTATGAGTTTGTTGCTTTGTTATATCTTTACGATAAAGTTGTTTTTGAACCGGTGAAGGCGCATAGACTTGAGGAACTGCGTGAGCTTGTTGACGTAAGAATGGCAAAACATTCCGATTATTTTGAGAGCCAGCAAATTATTTCCGCGGCATATCGTTTTATTAAAAAAGTTGTTGACTTTTTGCACTAATTCGCATATAATATTAACGAAAACAAAAAACTTCTGTTTTTGTATGGGGAGCATTGATGATGTTCCCTTAGTTTTTTTGAAATTAAACCCCGACGGTGCGGTGCGTTGAGCATCACGCTGTCGGGGTTTGTGCGTTGTGATTTTTCGGCTTTCCGTTTTCCGATTATTCGGTTCTGAGTGCCTCTACGGGATCCTTCTTTGCGGCAACTCTTGCGGGAATGAGTCCTGCGATAAGGGTGAGCGCCATACTGATGCAAACAAGGATAACTCCGCCGGCAAAGGGCAGTGAAGCAAGACCCGAAATATTTGCAAAGTGCTCGATGATCATACTTATCGGTATGTCAAGCAAAACTGTGACGATTATTCCGAGCATACCCGAAACAAAGCCGACTATCAGCGTTTCGGCGTTGAACACGCGTGAAATATCCTTCTTCGAAGCGCCGATTGAACGGAGAATTCCGATCTCCTTGGTTCTTTCGAGCACCGAAATATAGGTGATAATGCCTATCATTATAGAGGATACCACCAGCGATATCGAAACGAAGGCGATAAGAACATAGGAGATTATGTCAATGATCGTGCTGACCGACGACATCATAAGGGCAACATAGTCGGTATAGGTTATCTGCTGCTCCTCGGGCTTGCCGCTGTTGTAATCCGAAATAATGTCGGCGATCATATCCTTGTCGGCAAAGGTCGAGGCATAAATGTTGACCGTTGACGGCTCGCTCTTGTCGGCATATCCCATAAGCTTAAGGTTTTCCTTTAAGGTCGATTCTGAAAATCTGACACCTTCGGTAATGTCGTAAAGGCCGCTCATTGCCGAGACATCATCCTTGACCGACTTGAGCATAGCGTCGAAGGCGGCGGTCATATGCTCGGACGTCATTTCGGAAAGCTTCTGTTCGGCTTCGGCGGCATAGGCTTGGGTGACTACCTCGGTCAGCGTGTTGCCGACAAGCTCAATGAGCTGTTCCTCGGTCATACCGGCAAGCATTTCCTTTATGCTTTCCTCGGTAAGTCCCGATTCGCTTTGGGTATAAAGCGCGATGAGGAATCCTTCTTTAGAGGTACGGTCGGGATATTTTGCCATTTCGGCGCTGACAAGCTCACTTAAGGTGGCATCGTCGGGTGTGGTCATTATATGGGTATAAACCTCGGCCTTTTTCTGAGCCGAAAGTGTTTCGGCCCACAACGCAAAATCGGCGGACTTGTTTTCGTCACCCTCAACTGCCGAGGTCATAAAGGGCAGTCCCGAAAATACATCGGTGTCGGGGTGGCTTTGCTGATATTTTACTATTTCGGAATCGGCGATCTGACCGAGATACCAATCGGTGAGCTCTGACAGATAGCCGACGGCGGTATTTTGCAGTGCGGTAGAAACGGCATCCTCCTTCGGACGGATGATTCCGACGACCTCAAGCTCCTCCGAGGAAGCAAGCAAAAGCTTCATAAAGGCTTCGTCCGAGCTCATATCTATCCACTTGTCATTGACACCGTCACCGTCGGTATCAATGCCTTTGAGATTGTCGGTAGGGAGTACAAGCTTAAACTTGAGTCCCAGCAGGTCGTCATAGCTCCAATCGGCATCGATCTCGACCTTTTGCTCGGTCTTTTCGCCCGACATTATCTGTCTCCACATATCGCCGAGCTCGGCACGGTCAAGAAGTCCCAATGCATAAAGGAAGGATTCCGAAATTTCGTTGTGCTCATTGACGACAAGCACGATCTGATTTTTCGATTTCGGCCAGTGCATTTTATCGCCGTCGAGCAGCTCATACTGTGAATAAATAAGGTCGTTGATCGACTCACCGTCCCGGCCGGATATCATTTCACTGAAAACGTTTATTGTCGACGAAGAAGACATCATCGACATCATCGAGCCCGAGCCTGCGGCCGACTCGTTTCCGGCTATGTCGGCAAAAAGTGCCTCATAGTCGTTGGCTGCCAAAACGCCCTTGGAAACATCGCTGACGTATATCTGCAGCGGCGTCGAATAGCCGTACTGTATGGCACTTGCATATTTTTGAAGCTCACTGTCGCCGCTTTCGATCCACGCCTTGAAGCTCTTGAGGTCGTTCTGCTTTGAGTCGGAGTTGAACAAAGCGTTCATCATATCATACATATCGGTGTTGGCATAGACCTTGTCGTTTTCGCGGTTTTCACGCTCCTGCTGATTGTCGGCCATAGTTTGGAAAAGTGCCGACATATCGACCTCCTCGGCCGATATGGTTATCGGGTACGAGGAAAGCGTGTCCTCCTGAACCTTGTCGATATAGGCTTGGAAGCCCGAGGACAGCGACAGTATCAAAGCGATACCGATGATACCGATACTGCCTGCGAACGAGGTCATAAAGGTTCTGCCCTTTTTGGTCATAAGGTTGTTAAGGCTGAGCGACAGGGCAGTGAAGAAGGACATAGAGGTTCCCTTGTCGGATTTTTTGCGCCGTCCGCTCTTTACGGGCTTAGGCTCGCCCTTGTCGGCCGTTGCTTTCGGCTCATATGGATCTGAGTCGCCGATAACCTTGCCGTCGAGCACTCTGATTATACGGGTCGAAAAACGCTCGGCAAGCTCGGGGTTGTGGGTGACCATTATGACCAAACGGTCGTTTGCCACTTCTTTTAAAAGCTCCATTATCTGCTCCGAGGTTTCGGAGTCGAGAGCACCTGTGGGTTCGTCGGCCAAAAGTATTTCGGGGTCGTTAATTAGCGCACGGGCTATGGCAACACGCTGCATCTGGCCACCGGACATTTGGTTCGGCTTTTTGTTGAGCTGACCGCCGAGTCCGACCTTTTCAAGTGCCGCAATCGCTCTTTTGCGGCGTTCTGCCTTTGAAACACCCGAAAGTGTTAACGCCAGCTCGACATTGGAAAGCACGGTTTGGTGGGGAATAAGGTTATAGCTTTGGAAAACAAAGCCGATCGAGTGGTTGCGATAGGTGTCCCAATCGTGGTCCTTATACTCCTTGGTCGAGCGACCGTTTATGATAAGGTCGCCGTCGGTGTAACGGTCGAGTCCGCCGATTATGTTCAAAAGGGTCGTTTTTCCGCAACCCGACTGACCGAGAATCGACACAAATTCCGATTTCCGGAATTCTATGTCAATGCCCTTGAGCGCCTGAACCGATTCGTCGCCGACTTCGTAATTTTTTGTAATGTTTACGAGCTTAAGCATTCACAAGGCTCCTTTTTTAATAATATGGCTTATTTTACCATACAAATATTAACAATGTGTTAAAGCTGCGAAAATATTCACATAATGGGAATTGTTGTTTACCAGGATATCACAAAGCCGAGCGCACCTTCGACACCTCCATAGGAGTAGGATTTTATACGTTGTGACTGTGACAGCTCCGCATTTGCGGCCGAAATGCAGCGCTCAAGGCGGAACTCCTTTGCGGCATCGGTCTCTCCGAAGACGAAGCCCATATCGGGCGAAACCGCAAATTCGACCGATCTGCGGCCGCTTCTCACCGCATCGCAGATAAGACTGATGACCGTCGATTCGGTTTGTGAGCGGTCGGCAATATAGAACGAATTCAATATGTGATAGTTATATTCGGTGGCGGTGCATTGCGGCAGAAAAATGTTGAAAAGTCCTGTTTCCGAGCCTTGGGACAGTGGGTCGACCGTGCGGCTTTTCTTGATATATCGGTCGGTGACGTTAAAGAAAAAGTGGTATATTCCGTTGTCGCCGTCATCGGCGGTGAGGTCAAGGTGGTACCAATGGCCGTTAAGCTCCACCAAATTCCACATATGTGCGTTTCCGGCGGTGCCCGTAACGGTGGTACAGTTTATTCCGCCGGCAAAGCACATCACCTGCATTGCGCGCGAATAGCCTTCACATACGGCGCTTTTCAGGCACATTGCACCGACAATGTCCCAAGCCGAGGGATTTGCCGTGCTGTCGGTCGAGGCGGCCTTGTCATAGGTGATCAGCTCGGCGAGCAGGTCGTGGGCGGAAAGCTCCTTTTTATAGTCGGAGTAACCGCTTGTTCCGTTTGAAAAGTCGGTGAGCAGCCGTTTTATTTCGCCCTCATAAAGCGAACGTTCTTCGGCGGAATAGAGCCAGTCACCGCTCTTTTCGGCAAACTGTAAAGCACAGGTCTCACCGCTTTGGCGAATGGAATACGAGGTAGACATCCAAAAATATTCGGGTCGGTCCTGCCGCAGAGCGTGATAAACCGCCACCGCCTCCTCGGGGGAGCAGTCCGGCAGATCGATAAAGCCGTTTTGCATCGAATAAACGGCGTTATCAAGCAATATGTAGGTGCTTTTGGATTTCTCATCAAGGCTTTGATAGCCCACACGCTCGAAGGCACCGAGCGTGTCGCAAAAATCGGGGTATATATCAAGTGACACGACAGAATCTTCTTCGGAAAGTGATTTTCCTTTTGCCAAGCTGTGTGAAAAAGCCGAGCTAAGGTCGCAGCCGGACAAAATCAGCATAAGCATCAAGGCAATAGCACATATTTTTTTCATTCTGTGTCACCTCGTTTGAAAAAATTATAAGCTTTCGGGTATGACAGATTGTTCACCGAGTTGTTTGAGACAAATTTAAAGCAGTCGTACAATCCGTGGCTGACAGCCGCTTCGGCAAGGCTGCGGCACAATACCGCAAATTCACCGTTTTTTGCAAGACTCACCGCCTGTATACCTGTAAGCAATATGTCCGTACCGTTTTTATTATACACTATTCCGCCGACTCTGTCAGTAATTTTCGCAAAAATTTCTTCGCTGACCGCAATATAGCGCCCGAGGTCGGGAGCGTTTTCGGTCAGCCGACCGAGCATAGGGTATAACCCCTCAAGCCGCACGGTGTCGCTGTCCTGTCCGAGTGTTTTTTCAAGGTCGATACCTTCGGCCGTCGCATGGTTACTCTCAAGGTCTAACGTGACACGGCAGGCCGAAACGGGGTCGGAGAGAAGTACTGCGGTAAAGCAGACACGGCGGTTTTCACCGTCGGCAGCCGAGGCTTTGCTTCCGTTTTCGGCAATTTCCGATTTTTTGTTCGAGCTCAGCACAAAAAGCATCAGCACCGCAAGCGAGCAGAAAAATGCAAGAGCGATTCCGAGCGACAGCGCAAAGCGTAAAACCGTTTTCATTGACATCACCTGCTATATTTTGCCCGAACTTACGGCGGTTAAACCGTTTTTTGTGAAAAAAGACGGAAGCCGAAGCTTCCGTCCAAAGTATATTTTTTATGATCTCAGGGTTGCACCGACCGCATCCAGCCTTTTGATGATCTTGTTGACGGCACGGTCAATGACCTCATCGGTCAGGGTCGACTCTGCTGAGCGGAGCGTTACACGGTAGGCAACGCTCTTTTTGCCCTCGGCGATGCGGTCACCGCGGTATACGTCGAAGAGCTTGATATCCTCACAAAGCTTACCTGCGCCATCACGAATGGCGGCTTCAAGTGTGCCGACGGGGGTCTCGGCATCGCAAAGCAGAGCAAAGTCACGCTCGACGGCCGGGAATTTCGGCAGCGGCTTGTAGGTTATCTTGGCCTTTTCGGTCTTGTAGAGAACGTCAACGGCAATCTCGGCGATGTAAACACGGCCGTCTATGCCGTAAGTCTTGGCAACCTCGGGATGTACCTCACCGAAGGTGGCGATTTTTTTGCCGCCGAGAGAAGCGACTGCACTGCGACCGGGGTGGAGATAAGGCTCGCTTGCACGGTCAAGCTCGGGCTGCTTGTCGGAGAAAAGTGAAATCACGGCTTCGACAACGCCTTTGAGCGTGAAGAAATCCTCTTTCTCGCCGTACATACCGATCGACAACGACGGAATTTCGTCGGGCTGCTCGGTCACGGGCAGTGACTTCGGCACGAAAATCTTGCTGAGCTCGAAGAATCTTGCGGCCGGAACCTTGCGGTTAAAGTTGGTGGCAAGCACGGTCATCATACTTGTGACAAGCTGTGTTCTCATGGTCGAATACTCATCACCCAACGGATTGAGTATGGTGACACAGCTGCGGCGGCTGTCGTCCTCGGGAAGTCTCAGTGCATCGATGGCACGGCTTCCGATGAACGAATAGGTCGCGATCTCGTTAAAGCCGTTGGCAATAAGGCGCGATTTTATGCCGTCACCCATAATGCGTTCGGGAAGCTTGCGGCCGCGGACGATGGCACCGTTCATGGTAGTGCCCTTGATGTGGTCATAGCCGTAAATACGCATAACCTCTTCGGCAATGTCGGCACGTCCTTCTATATCGTCACGGAACGAGGGAACCGAGCATTCGAGAATGCCGTTCTCCAAAACGGTCTCTATCTGGAGGCTGTTGAGTATATTGCACATAGTGTCACCGGGAATGTCGATACCGAGCAGTGCAACAACGTCGGCAACCTTGACACTGAGCTTTCTCGGTGCGGGGAGTCCGCCGTTGCGGTCTATGCTTCCGTTAACGATCTCGCCTGCACCGAGCTCATCGACAAGCTGCAAGCAACGGTTCATGGCGTACTCGACGGTTATGATATCAACGCCTCTTTCGAAACGTCCGCTTGCCTCGGTACGCATACCGAGACGTCGTGCGGTCTTTCTGACACTGTCGCGGCGGAACTTGGCACACTCGAAGAAAATTTCGGTGGTGTCGTCCTTTATTTCGGAGTCCATACCGCCCATAATGCCGGCGATGCAGGACGGCTCCTTGCCGTCGGCGATAACGAGCATATCCTCGGAAAGGGTGTGCTCCTTGCCGTCAAGCGTTGTTATCTGTTCGCCCTCGGCGGCGTTTCTGATGATGATTTTATGCTTGGCAACGTCACGAAGATCGAAGGCGTGCATCGGCATACCGGTTTCGAGCATTACGAAATTGGTTATGTCGACGATATTGCTTATCGGACGCATTCCGGCGGCCAAAAGGCACTTTTTCATCCAGGCAGGCGACTCGGCTATTTTAACGTTTTTGATAACACGTCCAAAGTATCTCGGACAAAGGTCGAGATTGCGGTTTTCGACCGAAATATAGTCGTTTATGTCTCCGCCGACGGTCTTATAGGTCGGAACGGGGC
>CAZWLH010000075.1:0-7494 GCA_964634675.1 uncultured Eubacteriales bacterium | reverse complement strand
AGAGTGACGTTCACGATTACTACCGCAACCTTGTCAAGGCTATTGACGGCATTGAGCCGGCTATTGTTCAGCTTTCGCAGGTTCGCAGAGTTATGAAGGTTATAGAGGCCGCCTTCAAGTCCGACGAGCAGAACGGCGCACCCGTTAAGTTTGACGAAAAGGCATAAATCCGACATTTTGGCATTTAAAAAACCTAAGCAAGTTTTTTCGCTTGCTTAGGTTTCTTTTTTATTATTCGACCGTTACCGATTTGGCAAGATTTCGGGGCTTGTCGATGTCACAGCCGTTTTCCTTTGCAACATAGTATGCAAAAAGCTGAAGCGGAACCACCTCAACGGCGGCCTGAAACAGAGGATTTACCCTCGGAACGAAAATACAGTCATCACATTCGACCTGCATTGCGGTATTGCCCTCATTTGCCACGCCGAGTGTGACTGCTCCGCGTGCCTTGCACTCCTTGATATTGCTGAGGGTCTTTTCAAACAACGGCTCATAGCAGGCAAGCGCCACGACCAATGTACCGTCTTCTATCAAGGATATCGTACCGTGCTTCAATTCGCCTGCGGCATATGCCTCGGAATGAAGATAAGATATTTCCTTAAGCTTTAACGAGCCCTCCAATGCAACGGCATAATCCATATTTCGACCAATGAAAAAGAGCAACTTATGAGCATAGTATTTTGTGGCAAGTCCGGTTATATTGTTGTTTATATCTATCGCCGCCTGTATTCTCGACGGCAGACCGACTATCTCGGCAATATATCTTTTATACTGCTCATCGTTTATTTTTTCGAGAAGCTTTGCGGCATAAACGCCGAACAGATAAAGCACACCGAGCTGAGTTGTGTAGCCCTTGGTGGTGGCAACTGCGATCTCGGGGCCTGCCCAGGTATAAAGCACACTGTCCGAAAGCTTTGCGATAGTACTGCCGACGACATTGACTATCGACAGAACATAAGCGCCGCGTGCTTTGCACTCCTTCATTGCGGCAATGGTATCGGCCGTCTCGCCCGATTGGCTGATAACTATGAGCAGTGTCTTTCGGTCGATTATCGGGTCGCGGTAGCGGAGCTCGGAGGCAAGATCGACCTCAACCGGCACTCTGAGAAGCTTTTCGAGCATATATCTTGCCGCTTGACCGGCATATGAAGCCGAGCCGCAGGCCGTTATAACTATGCGGTTAAAGCTCGACAGCTTTTCACGGTCAAGCTCTATTCCGTCGAGCACGATCTCGCCATCCTTTATCCTCGGCTGTAATGTCAGCTCAAGGCTTCTCGGCTGCTCCATTATTTCCTTCATCATAAAGTGCTCATATCCACCCGTTTCGGCCTCGCCGACATCCCAGTTAATTTCGCTTATTTCCTTTTCAAGCGGTCGGCCGTCGGACGAATAGACCGTGACTCGGTCGGGAGTCAAAACCGCCGCTTCACTGTCATCCATATATATCACGCTCTTGGTATGTGCGACCAACGCGGTAATATCGGAGGCAATGTGATTGCCTTCCTTCGAAACGCCGATTATCAGCGGACTTTGGTGTCTTACGGCTATCAGCATATCGGGGCAGTCCGAGCAGATAATTCCGAGCGAATATGAGCCTTGGAGCCTATCAACTGCACGTCGCACGGCGGTCATAATATCCTTGCTGTCGGTATAATACTTTGACACAAGTGCCGGCACGACCTCGGTGTCGGTTTCGCTGATGAACTTCACGCCCTCTGCCATAAGCTCGGACTTCAATGCAGTATAGTTTTCGATGATGCCGTTATGAACAACGGCTATTTTCCCGTCGTTCGAGCAGTGGGGATGAGCATTTATGTCGGACGGCGCACCGTGTGTCGCCCAACGTGTGTGTCCGATTCCGACACTTCCGACCACCGATTTGCCGCCGTCGACCATATCGGCAAGGCACTTTATACGTCCCGCCGATTTTGCCACTTTAAGCCTGCAACCGTCTAAAACGGCAATTCCGGCCGAATCATAGCCGCGGTATTCCAATCTCTTAAGGCCATCGAGCAATATCGGAGCGGCACCCTTTCTTCCCGTAAAACCAACAATTCCACACATAAAAAAACACACCTTTCAATTTAAGGTGTGCGAAAATAAAGCAAAATATTCCCGATGCCGTTAAATTTCGGCAACAACGAATAAGCCTATCCTGAAATAGACTTTTTTTGCTCCGGTTCCGCACAATATAAAATTTTGGCATAGCAACAGCATCTTTGTTTCGCAATTACTTGCGGTTTTTAAATGCCGACTGACGACATGTCTGCCGTGGAGCATCCGCCGAATATTTCGATACTCTCCATCCTCGTCAACCGCTATGCCGTTTGCGGTTCCGGCGCTTCAAATTTACATTCGGACAGGCTGACAATTATATTTACGGCACTTACCTATCACAAGCATTTTACTCGAACCGACCTGTTTTGTCAACACCTTCGACAAAATTTCCGCTTTACAAGACACATTTCGCTCGGATTTGCAATAGCACAAAAAGTAACAATTGTGTAATTTTTGTAACTGTTTTTTTATTAAATTGTAATCCGTATGATACGCTTTTTCGCAAGATGATGTGTATAATTAAACATAAGATGATACATAGTGTGGTGTTATTATGAAAAAGCTTATTC
Organism: uncultured Eubacteriales bacterium; assembly: GCA_964634675.1. Lineage (GTDB taxonomy): Bacteria > Bacillota > Clostridia > Oscillospirales > Acutalibacteraceae > UMGS172. Next base: position 4,867 of record CAZWLH010000075.1, on the reverse strand, counting down.
CCGTAATACTTTCGGTCACAGTCTCGGTCGTATGCGTTCTGACCGCCTTTAATATGTCACTTGAAAACTCGACCGCCGACAGCAGCTTGACGTTTTATGTGACTCCTGTCGCAGCCGATGCCGACGAAACCGAGATAAGCATCACCACGTCTGCCGAGCACACGCCCAAAAGCGACGCCGATTTTCAGCACACTTCCTTAAACACCGTTTCGCCGGAAAAAATTTTCGAAAATATGCTCGACATAAATTATTGCTACGGTGAAAGCTTCGCTTCTTATGACAAAATGACCGTTGCCACCGCCGTCACGCTTTTCGACTATGCCGATGACCTTCCGGATTCCGGACTTTCGGTAAGCTCCGCTCTTATCAAGGGCTTTATCAAGAGCTTTTACGGCAAGGATGCCGATTCCGATGCCGGTTTCGGTGCCTATGTCACGCTCCCCTGCATCGAGGTCGAGTCGCAGTTTCATTCGGTCATATCGTTAACCGAATGTGACGGATATACCGAGGTTGTCAGCCGCGTTACGTTTTACTCCTGCGGCGACGATATCACGGTTCGCAATGCGGTTTCGCGCTTCGTTAAAAGCCCTCGGTCGGAATTCGGATATAACCTCATTTCCTGTGAGCTTTTGTAAGCCGCTTTGTGAACTTATTGTAAAGCATACTTACAACTACGGACTAACCTCTTGCAAATCCGAGACCTTTGGTATATAATATAAAAGAAGCAACGCCGGTGCTGTTTCGTACCGGCGCTTTTTGTAACCTGCGGCACACGGTCGGTGTGCGAATTTCAAAGCGAGGTAGCAGCAGTTGGCAAGCAAAGCGAAAAAAGAGCATAAAAGAGGTATTGCGTTACCCGGACGTATAATAACCGCAGGACTGCTTATTCTTTTGCAGATAGCGGTTTGGGTCGTTGTCGAGCTTTATATGTCCAACATTTCCTCTATAATATACAGCTTTATAAGGATTATTTCGCTCGTCATTGTTTTCGGAATAATCAACAAGCGTGACAATCCGAGCTATAAGCTGATGTGGATAATCTTTATCCTTGTGGCGCCGCTCGTCGGCGGCGTGCTCTTCTTTATGTGGGGCAACGGCAAGGTCAAGCCGATTTTGCGTAAGCGTATGAAAAAACAGCGCCTTTTAAACCACCGTTTTTTAACTCAGGACGGCTCGGTCGCCGAGCGCTTGCACGGTGAGGACATTTACCACGCGCGTCAGTCACAGTTTTTATACCACGAATCGGGCTATCCCGTTTACACCGACACAACGGTGGAATATCTTTCTCCCGGCGAGAAATTTCTTCCTCGTATGCTCGAAGAGCTTGAAAACGCCGAAAAATATATTTTTATTGAGTATTTCATATTGGCCAAAGGCAAAATGTGGGATATGATACACAATATTCTCCGCCGCAAGGCCGCCTCAGGGGTCGAGGTCAGGATTATTTTCGACGATTTCGGCTCGATCTCAAGGCAAAACCGTGATTTTATAAAAAACCTTCGAAGCGAAGGCATCAAGGTTATGGCCTTCAACCGCATACACGCCTCGGTCGACCTGTTTTTGAACAACCGCGATCACCGCAAGATATGCGTTATCGACGGCTATGTTTCGATGACCGGCGGTCTTAACATTGCCGATGAATATATCAACGAAACAAGTCCGCACGGCTATTGGATGGACTGTGCCGTCATAATGAAGGGACCCGCAACGACCAGCTTTGCGGTCGCCTTTTGCGAAATGTGGAGCAGTATGAGCCGTGAAACGCTCGATCCGTCAAAATACATTGTCGAAAACTTTCCCCCTGCCGAGGGCTATGTTCAGCCCTATGTGGAAAATCCTCTTGATACGGCACACTATCCCGGTGAGGGCATATACCGTCAGATATTGGGAACCGCCAAGGACTATGTTTACATCGTTTCTCCCTACCTCATACTCGACAATACTATGACAACTGCGCTCACCTCGGCCGCAAAGGCAGGTGTTGACGTAAGAATAATCACCCCTAAGATACGTGATAAATGGTATGTCCACCCCGTAACGCAGTTCAACTATCAGGAGCTGCTTGAGGCAGGCGTAAGGATATTCGAATACACTCCGGGCTTCGTTCATTCCAAGCTTTTTGTGTCTGATGACTCGGTCGCCACCTGCGGAACCATAAATATGGACTATCGAAGCTTTTATTTCCACTTTGAATGCGGCGTTTGGATGTGCTCGATCGACACGGTCAAGACCATAAAGGAGCATTTTCTGCAAATGCAGTCTCAGAGTGAGGAAATAATTCTGCAAGAATGGGCCAAGCGCCCCTTGAAGCTCCGCTTTAAGCAGGCGGTGCTCAACCTTTTCGCACCGTTTATGTGATCATCTTCCGTCCTAAATTCACCGAATATTCATATTTCATACTTTGCATTTTAATAATTCTTCGTTATAATAGGCACGTAAACTACGGTAAGACAAAGATCGGTCACCGTAAGACGTACTTAATAAAGGAGCGTTCTGTTATGAATGATAATCAATCCTTCAACCAAAACAATAATTCCGGCGAACAGCCTTACAGCTTTACTCCGAACAGCGGCTTTACCGCTTCCGCTCAGTCCGCTTCCCCCGAATCGGGAGAACCGACTCCGCCCAAAAAGCCCAAAAAGAGCTTTGGGCTCGGAACGGTCATTGCCTGTGTCGCTCTGTCGGTGATCGTGAGTGCAGGTACCTCACTCGGCATCGCTTTTTCTTCGATCGACAGCGACTCCTCAAGCAATGAGTCTCCGTCCTCCTCTGCATCCGATACCGTCAGCGATAATTCGTCGGGCAGCACAACCGTTTCGACCGTCATTTCAATAGAGGGCAATGTCGAATCGGTGGTTGAGGCGGTTTATGACAAGGCGGCCGACAGTGTTGTCGGTATCCGCACAAAGGCTTCGGTCGAAGGCTTTTTCGGCGGCTCAACCGAAAGCACGGGTGAAGGCTCAGGCGTTATTTATACTCAGGACGGCTATATCATCACCAACTACCACGTGATTTCGGATGTTGTTTCCAATCAGTCCGCTTCGTCGGTCGAGGTATTTCTCAACTCCGACCCCGAGACCGCTATCGATGCAAAGGTCATCGGCTATAACGTTTCGGCCGATTTGGCGGTCATAAAAATAGAAAAAACCGGACTTCCCGCAATCGAGCTTGCCAAGTCGGATGAGGTCAAGGTCGGTCAGTATGCGATAGCTATCGGCTGTCCCGGCGGAATAGAGTTTCTGAACTCGGTCTCTTACGGCATTGTCAGCGGCCTTAACCGCACGATAACCATCGATTCTATCGGCGAAATGGATCTTATCCAAACCGATGCCGCCATAAATCCCGGCAACTCGGGCGGCGCTTTGCTCAACTCAAAGGGTCAGCTCATCGGCATAAATTCCTCCAAGCTCGTTGACGAAAGCTTTGAGGGAATGGGCTTTGCGATACCGGTCGACACCGCAATTCAGGTCGTTAAGGAAATAATCGAAAACAAGGATAATCCCTCACCCTATATCGGTATCGAAATTTACAAATACAGCAGTGCGTATTTGGCTCAGTACGGACTTCCGGCAGGCGCAGCGGTCAAGAGTGTCGTTTCGGGAGCGCCTGCTGCCTCGGCTGGACTGCGTGCCGGTGATATCATAACCGAATTCAACAAAACTCAAATTGCCGAATATACCGATTTTATCGACATTCTCGACAAGTGCACACCAGGCTCGAAGGTCACTGCACGTATCTACCGCAACGGCAGATACTATACAACGACCGTAACGATCGGTTCAAACAACAGTCACGGCTGATATGATGCGGCGCCGTAAAACAAGCTTTTAAATATTACCCTGTGTCGAAGCGTTACGGCACAGGGTATTTTCGGAGGGGATAGTTTGTTCACAAGACTTCACAGCACCGGCATTTTCGGCATAGATGCCTATATGGTCGAGGTCGAAGCCGATATTTCCAACAGCTTTCCGGCCTTTGACATCGTCGGACTTCCCGACACCGCCGTCAAGGAATCGCGAGACCGCGTCCGCTCGGCACTCAAAAACAGCGGATTTTCTTTCCCGAAAACCAAAATAACCGTAAACCTTGCACCTGCCGACATAAAAAAGGCCGGCTCGATGTATGACCTGCCGTCGCTTTTGTCGATACTCAGCGCCTCGGGTCAGCTTTCGGCCGAGTGCGATCTTTCGGAATGTGCGTTCATCGGCGAGCTTTCGCTCGACGGTGAGCTTCGTCATATAACGGGTATGCTTTCGATGGCAATTGAAGCCAAAAAGCGCGGTATTAAGAAATTTTTTGTGCCGTCGCAGGATGCCTTTGAGGCCTCGGTGGTCGACGGGATTGAAATTTATCCCGTGAAAAACGTTCGGGAGCTTGTTTCTCACCTCAGAGGAGAAAGCAGGATAACCCCGGCGGCAATGCCCGACATTACCGGCAAAATGCTTTTCTGCCCCGACTTTTCGGACGTAAGAGGACAGGCGGCCGCAAAGCGTGCCTTGGAGGTCGCCGCCGCAGGCGGACACAACTGCCTGCTCATAGGCCCTCCCGGCTCGGGCAAAAGTATGCTGGCCAAGCGGCTTCCGTCGATACTGCCTTCGATGACCTTCGAAGAATCGATCGAAACCACCAAGATCCATTCGGTCGCAGGCTCTCTGCCGGCCGACACTCCGCTGATAGTCACAAGGCCGTTCCGCTCACCGCACCACACCGTCTCGGCGGCAGGCCTTTCGGGCGGCGGAATGGTTCCCCGTCCGGGTGAGATATCGCTTGCACACAACGGTGTCTTATTTGTTTGTGAAACGCTTTGCACCGCCAATTGAACACACATATTCCGCTGAAAAATGCCGTATTTCTGGGCTTTTTCGGC
>CAZWLH010000074.1:0-7556 GCA_964634675.1 uncultured Eubacteriales bacterium | reverse complement strand
GTATTTCTCTTTTTTTACCTCGAAATTCCTAACTTCACTTTGGCAATTTAGGGTTTTGGTTACATTGTACCATACCGTAAGTCCCATAAGAAGGACTTTGTGCTTTTTCTATTTTATTTTCGGTACATAATATTGACAAGTCAACTCACGTGAACTATAATAGTTAATGTAAGTTAACTTTTATTTTCGGGAGAGGGAAGAATATGACCAAAGAGGGCATTTATGAATTTATCGCGCGGCAGAAAACATCTGTCATTTCATCGGTCGATCCAGACGGCTATCCTGCGACAAGGGCTTTGATTCAGCCTGTGCTGATTGACGGCAACGACATTTATTTTGCAACCTACACATCTTCGAGAAAAGTGGCGCACTACCGTGCCAACCCCAAGGCGTGCGTATACTTTTATGAAAAGGGAAGAAGCTTTTCGGGCGTTGAACTTAAGGGTGAAATGGTTGTGCTCACCGATCAACCGACCAAGCAACGCTTTTGGAAGCCGTTTTTTACAAGATTTTACAAAAAAGGCGTTACGGATCCCGATTACTGCATTTTGAAATTCACCGGTTTTGAAGCACAGTGGTTTAAAAATCAGCGAACCGAAACCGTTAAGTTTTGAGGAGTGTAAAGTTGGACAGATATATGAACGCAAATATAGCTTTTTCGAAGTTTTCGAGAAACTATATGGAGCTGAAAAAAGCAATGCCGATAAGGCCGAGCGAAATGGCGGTGCTGAACATCATTACTCAGCGAGAGGGAAAATTCACTCCGCTTATGATAGCCGAGCTGCTCGGTGTGTCGAAGCCTATGATTGCGGCACATATCCGAGTGCTTTTGAAAAAAGGATATATATATAAAGAAGCGTTGACCGACGATAAGCGAAGCTTTTATGTTTTGCCAACCGAAAAGGCGGTTAAGCTTACCGATAAATTCAATTCCGAACAAACCGAGTATCTTAAGGCTATCGAAGCAAAACTCGGAAAAGATGAATTTGACCGTCTTGTCAGCCTGCTCGGCAGTGCTCTGACGGCATTTGACAGCATAAAGGAGAAGTAAAAATGCAAAATACCGAAATCAGTAAGGCCGTTCCGTGGAATCCGTGGCACGGTTGCAAAAAGGTCAGTCCCGGATGTAAAAACTGCTTTGTTTATAAAATGGACAGGCGCTACGGACGGGATACTACGCTTATCGCAAAGGGCAAAACAACATATGAGCTGAAGGACAAGGATTGCCCTTACGGCTCGGTGGTAAAGCTCTGTTTTTCGTCCGACTTCTTTATCGAAGAGGCTGACGAATGGCGTGACGGATGCTGGGATTTTATCCGCCGCCGCAAGGACTGCATTTTCGTCACCACGACCAAGCGCCCCGAGAGAATTAAGCAGTGCCTGCCTTCAGATTGGGGAGAGGGCTGGGAGCATTTTCACTTGAGCATTTCGATTGAAAATCAGGATATGGCCGATAAACGCCTGCCTCACTTTTTGGAGGCACCGCTTGCTCACCGTGAGGTCTTTTGCTCACCGCTTATAGCTCCAATAAAGCTCGGAAAATATTTGGACACGGGACTTATAAAGTGCGTAAACGTCGGCGGTGAAATGTCGCCTAAAAACGAAGTCCGTCCCATTATGTGGGAATGGGTGCGTGATCTGTATTTAGAGGCAAAGGAAAGGGAAATCGAGTTCTATTTTCACCAATGCGGCTCGATGTTTATGCGTGACGGCGTTAATATCGGAAAATGGAATCTGAACGATCAAATTGCCCGTGCCGAGGAAATTCAGCACGAGCTTGAGGAAATGTACGGCGCAACACCGAGGTCGGGAAAGCGAGTCAGCTGCTAAAACAAACCGATTATAAAAAGGAGATTATTTATGAACACTTTAGACACCATTTACAGCAGAAGAACCATCCGCAATTTCAACGGCAAAGCCATCGGCGAGCAAGAGCTCACGGAAATACTTAAGGCGGCCTATGCCGCACCTGTGGGCAGAGCGATGTATGACAGCTTAAGTATGTCGGTAATAACCGATAAAGCTTTGCTCGAAAAATGGGAGCAGTATATGGCAAATGCCGTCGGCAACCCCGATATGCACCCGTTTTACGGTGCACCTACCGTTATTTTGATTTCGTCTACGGGCGAGGGCAATGTGAATTATTCAAATGCCGCAACGCTTGTGCAAAATATGGCACTTGCCGCAACCGATTCAGGGATAGGCGCCTGTCACATCTGGGGCGCCGTAGGCGTATTGAACGGCAATACCGAGCTTATTAAAGAGCTTAAGGTTCACGACGGTATGACACCCTGCTGTGCAATAGCACTCGGATACTTTGACGGCGAATATGAGATTCGCGATATACCCGAAAACCGCATTAGAACGGAATTTGTGAAATAACTGCTTTGCGGAGAGAACGCTATGATAAATATTAACCGTTTGGGTCTCGGATGTATGGGAATGTCCAACCGACGTAATCCCGAAAATTCAATAAAAACGATACATAAAGCACTCGACAGCGGCATTACACTATTTAATACCGGCGAATTTTACGGTGCGGGCGAAAGCGAAATGGTTGTTGGAGAGTCTCTGAAAAATGTGCCGAGAGATAAGTTTTTTCTTTCGGTAAAGTTTGGGGTACTGCCTCAAACCGGCGGCGGTATTTACGGACTTGATAACAACCCCTTTAACATTAAAGGTCATCTTGCATATTCGCTGTCACGACTCGGTATGGATTATGTTGATTTATATCAGCCTGCCCGTCAGGATACCGAAATTCCGGTTGAAGAGGTTGTCGGCGAAATATCAAGGTTAGTGGAATCGGGTTATGTCCGCCATATAGGGCTTTCTATGGTAGATGCCGAAACACTTCGCCAAGCTTGCAGGGTGCATCCGATCCATACGGTTGAAATGTCATATTCACTTATTGACCGAAGTATCGAAAACGAACTTATCGCTGCCGCTCGTGAGCTTGGTGTAAACGTGCTTGCGTTCGGCACAATAGGACACGGACTTTTTGCCGACAATGTGCTTGAAAACACAAAAAACAATCCTACCGCGGCACGCGGTATGCTGTCTGCGGAGCACCGTGACACAAATCTGCCGATGATAAAAACATTAAAGGAAATTGCCGACGAAAAAGGCATAGGACTTTCGCAGCTTGCACTTGCGTGGTCACTCGCAAAGTACGGCAATGTGCAAAGTCTTGTAGGTACGACAAGCCCCGAGCATTTACAAAGTGCGGTTGATGCTTTGAATATCACACTTACCGATGAGGATATAAAAGCGATCGAAAAAGCAATTCCCGAAGATAAAATAAGCGGCAGGGGTATGCGAAACTTCCGCTTTACCAACGGACAAATGTCGATAGTATGACTTTTTCTATACGAAAGGAAAACTGTATGAAAACAAAAATCGTTGTCGATTCAACCGCGGATTTAATGCCCGAATATAAATCTTCGGTGCAAACCGTTCCGCTAACCGTGCGCTTCGGCGATACGGAATACATAGACGGCTTAACGATCGACAACAAAAGATTTTATGAAATGCTGGTTGAAAGCGATGTTCTTCCGACAACCAGCCAAGCCACTCCCGATTTATTTATAAAGGAATTCGACAAAATAAAAGAAAACGGCGACAGTGCCGTTGTTATCACGATTTCTTCCAAGCTTTCGGGTACATATCAAAGTGCCGTTATCGCGGCGGCAGATTACGAAAATATTCACGTGGTTGACAGCGGATCGGTCACTTTGGGAAGCGGAATACTTACCGAGCTTGCGCTCAGGCTTGCCGATGAAGGACTTGAGGCTAAGACCATAGCCGAAAAATTGGAAGAAGAAAAGAAAAACATAGTCATTGTGGCGTTGGTAGATACTCTTGAATACCTGAAAAAGGGCGGCAGAATTTCAAAATCCGTTGCGTTCGCCAGTTCGGTTTTGAATATTAAGCCGGTACTGTCTCTTGTTGACGGCGAAATCAAAATGCTCGGCAAAGCGAGAGGATCCAAAATGGGACACAATCTGCTTGTGGAGGAAATCGAGAAGACGGGCGGTGTGGATTTCGGTAAGCCAGTTATACTCGGTTACAGCGGACTTTCCGATGCTCTGCTTTTAAAGTATATCGAGGACAGCCGCCATATTTGGGACGGAAATCTTGAAAAATTGAAATATACAACAATCGGCAGTGTTATCGGTACTCACGTGGGGCCCGGTGCCATAGGCGTGGCATTTTTCAAAAAGTGAATTTTGAGCAAAACCGGAGGCAGTTCATATATGATGAGGTGCCTCCGGTTTTGTACCGGCAACTATCAAGCGTGATTATTTTACATAATATTCATAATTATTTCATTGATGTCGATGTATAATAATGATATAATCTAACCCAGTTAGTTTTTTGAAGGGAGGCGTTGATTTGGCTACAACGGAACAGATAGAAATTTTATCGGAACGGCTGAAAAAAGCACCGCCTGCCGAGTGCTTTCAAAGCTTTGATATGAGCACCGTCGGTATAAGGGCGATACTAAAGATACTCAACGAAACCGACGGCAAGATAACTGCCGGTGATTTGAGCGAATATATGCAGGTCAGCACCGCAAGAATAGCCGTTCTGCTCAAGAAAATGACGGCAAAGGGGCTTATCGAAAAGGAACGTGATTCGGCCGACGGCCGTGTTGTGGTGGTAAAGCTTTCGAAGCAGGGAAAAGAGACCGCCGACAGCTTCAAAGAAAACCTATATGCTTATATCGGCGAGCTGATTGACAGTGTCGGAATGGAGCGAATGCTTGAATTTGCCGATATTTCAAGCGAGATACAAGCGGTGGTGAAAAGACACCGAAAAGTAACCTTTTAAAATAAAAGCAGTTGGCCTTTTAATATCTGCTTTTGTTTTTAAAATACAGGCTAACCGAGTTAGATTTTTTAAAAAGGAGAGATCTTATGTTTAAAGTGTTGAAAAAGATGAAGCCGCGCGATTGGTGCTATGCTCTCATTTGCGTTGCTTTCATCGTGGTACAGGTTTGGCTCGATATGACCATGCCGCAGTATATGAACGAGATAACCGTTCTTATCGAAACCCCGGGAAGTGTTATGCGAGAGGTTTGGAAAGCAGGCGGTATGATGCTTCTGTGTTCACTCGGCAGTGTTGCGGCTTCGATCATCACCGCAATTTTTGCGGCAAGGATCGGCAGTAACCTGAGCTTCGCTCTGCGTGAGTGCTTATTTAAAAAGGTTCAGACCTTTTCAATGGAGGAAATCGGAAGGTTTTCGACCGCAAGTCTTATAACCCGTTCCACCAACGATATTCAGCAGGTTTTGATGTTCATTGTAATGGGACTGCAAATGCTTATTAAAGCTCCCGTTACCGCCGTTTGGGCAATATGCAAAATCGCAGGTCAGCAGTGGCAATGGTCGCTTACTACCGCAATCGGCGTTGTAACGGTGCTTGCGATAGTCGGAATTTGCATTACTTTTGTTTTGCCTAAGGTCAAAAGAATGCAGCTTCTCACCGATGATATCAACCGTGTCACACGTGAAAACTTAAACGGCCTTCGTGTTGTCAGAGCCTATAACGCCGAAGGCTATCAGGAAGAAAAGTTTGAAAGAGCCAACGACGAGCTCACAAAAACACAGCTTTTCCAGCAAAGAACAATGGCATTTATGATGCCGTCGATGCAGCTTGTGCAAAGCGGACTTATGCTTGCGGTTTATTGGATAGGTGCCGTGCTTATGAGCAGTGCCGCCGACAGAATCGGCCTTTTCGGAAATATGATGGTATTCAGCCAATACGGAATAATGATCGTTATGTCGTTTATGATGCTTGTAATACCGTTTATGATGTTGCCGCGAGCATCGGTTGCCGCAAAGCGTATCAATGAAGTGCTTGACACCGAGCCGACGATACACAACGGTACCGAAACCGAAGGCAAGGACGGTCTTATCGGTGAGGTTGAATTCAAAAATGTTTCTTTCCGTTATCCCGATGCCGAGGAGGACGTTATCCAAGGAATTTCGTTCAAGGCAAAAAGGGGAGAGACGGTTGCGTTCATCGGTTCCACCGGCTGCGGAAAGAGCACCGTTATCAATCTTGTGCCTCGTTTTTACGACGTCACCGACGGCGAAGTGCTTGTGGACGGAGTTAATGTTAAGGATTATGACGAGCACGCTCTTCGCAATAAAATCGCCTATGTTTCGCAAAAGGCGATACTTTTCTCCGGCAGTATAAGCTCAAATATCGGTTACGGCGACAACGGCAAGGCTTCCGCTACACCCGAAGAAATCGCCGAAGCGGTTGAGATAGCTCAGGGTAAGGATTTTGTCGAAAAGCTTCCGCGTCAGTATGACGGCTATGTTGCCCAGGGCGGTGCAAATTTCTCGGGCGGCCAAAAGCAGAGGCTCTCGATTGCAAGAGCCGTTGCACGAAAGGCCGAAATCCTGATTTTCGACGATTCGTTCTCGGCGCTTGACTATAAGACCGACCGTGTCCTCAGAAAAACACTTGACGAAAAATGCGGCGACGCAACACGTCTCATCGTCGCTCAAAGAATCGGTACAATACGTGATGCCGACAGAATTATTGTTTTGGATGACGGCAAAATGGTCGGAAACGGTACCCACAGTGAGCTTATGCAAAACTGCGAGGTTTATAAGCAGATCGCTCTTTCACAGCTTTCAAAGGAGGAACTGGCGTAATGGAAAAGAAAGAATACGAATTCGGTCAGGCTAATCGCCGTCCCATGCGCCGAGGCCCCGGAGGTCCGGGTGGCAGAATGGGTGCCGGAGAAAAACCAAAAGACCTTGTCGGCGCTTGGAAAAAGCTGCTCGGCTATTGCAAAAAATATGCCGCACTTATAGTTGTTGCACTGCTTTGTGCCGTGGGCGGCACCGTGCTTACACTTATAGGCCCCGATAAGCTGTCCGAGATAACGAAATACATTCAAGCGGGACTTATATCCGGCAACGTCGATTTGGATGCCGTCTTCAAAGTCGGTATAACACTTGTGTGCTTCTATGCGGCAAGCTGGCTGCTGTCGGCGATGCAGAGCTTCATTATGGCCACCGTTACCCAAAAGGTCTCAAAATCCATACGCCGTGATATTTCGCACAAAATAAACCGACTCCCCATGTGGTATTACAACCGCACATCGACCGGCGATGTGCTCTCACGTGTTACCAACGACGTTGACACGATCGGTCAGTCTCTCAACCAAAGTGTCGGCTCTTTGATAACACAGATCGTGCTCTTTGCGGGAAGCCTTATTATGATGCTTACCACTAACTGGATTATGGCTCTTACCGCCGTCGGAGCAACCGTTATGGGACTTATTATAATGCTTGCCATAATGAGCCGAAGCCAGAAACACTTCACACGTCAGCAGCAGAATTTGGGACTTCTCAACGGCCACGTTGAAGAAATTTATGCTGGTCACACCGTGGTTAAGGCATATAACGGCGAAGCCAAGGCCGAAGAGGAATTTGACCGCCTCAACAACAATCTTCGCAGCAGCGGCTTCAAGGCACACTGTCTTTCGGGACTTATGATGCCGCTTATGACCTTTATCGGCAACTTCGCATATGTTG
>CAZWLH010000073.1:3596-7694 GCA_964634675.1 uncultured Eubacteriales bacterium | reverse complement strand
GCCAATTTTTCGTGGCACCCCAAAGAAGCAATCAAAATGCTTTCGTATATGGGCAAAGGTATGCTCGTAATATTCGTCATTATTGCCGTCATCATCATAGCTACCGCTCTTATCAACAAAATCTTTTCGGAAAGAAAAAACAAGCCTTAAAATACTCTTGATTTTTCAAAACGGAATGTGATATAATTCTTTGCGTGAGTAGTCGAAAGGCGTAAGTCCAATATTTGGGCTTACGCCTTTTTCTTCTTTTAAAAAGCAACTCGGAGGTATCTTATGGAACAACTCAAACAAAACAGAATGGCTGTCGAGCCGGTCAAGGGAGTATTCTTACAATCGGAGAAAACAGCCCTGTTTGCAGTTACACAAATAGTGAAGAAGAACAGTGATACGGGAAACTGTTTATTCCGATTTCTTATTTGCAAACATTTGTGAGAAGTCTGTGAACTGCCAAATCCGAATCGTAATCGAAGGTATTAGTCTTTTCACCTGCTACGGTTTTGGCAAAATCAATCATCATATCATTATACCTTCCGTAAGGAGGAAAGCTTATTGTTTCGGGTCTGTCGGCAAAGGCCATGGGATGCCCCTCTTTTGTTACGTTCATAAAAATTTTATTTGGGCACACTGTATTAGGCAGTTCAACAGGATTTTCAATAGGTTTAATTTCAATTGTACCCTTTGTTCCCGAAATCACAAACTGTCTTCTTGCACTTCCGCTCACTTCACAGGCAACGGTTTTAACATAAGAATAACCGTGCTTGTATTTTAAAAGCACCAAGCCAAAATCTTTAATATCCGAACATTCTAAATTTGATGAGGAATTAAAAGAATGAATTTCCATAGGTTCGCCCATAAACATATATACCAAATCCAATAAATGGCAACCCAAATAAAACATCATTCCGCCCGGCATACTGCCCACCTGTTTTAAAAAGCTACCGTGATAGCATTCACTCATTTGTGCTTCGGTGCAGATTATTTCGCCGATTTCACCCGAAGAAACAATTTCATAAGCTCTTTTTATTGCCGGATTATAGCGATACATATATCCGTTTTGAAAAACCAATTTTTTTTCTTTAACACAGGCAATAAGTTTTTCAAAAGTTTCGTTTGATGCACCGCAAGGTTTATCTGAATGAACATTGAATCCCGCTTTTGCGAAGAACAAGGCATCTTCTGCCTGCGTTATTTCGGATGTTTCAACTATAACGGCATCTAAGGATTTATCGTTTAATATTTCTTCTTTTGTATATATTTTAAGATCTTTATATGCGGGTTTGTTTACCAACTGCTCAAGCAATTTTTCATCCGGTTCGCAAAATCCCGCAACATCAAAATATTGCGGCAAACTACGCATCGTAAGCATTGTATGCTCTGCGTGTGTTAAGCGCCAACCGCCATATTGTACGACACGAATAGGTTTCATAAAAAAGCTCCTCTGTTTTAATCTTTCAGTTTAGACCAATCAAACAAAACGCCTATCGGGAAATTATTATCGGTTGCAAGACGCTCATACACCTCGTGCGCCTCATCGGGTGAGCGTATTTCGCTTATCATAGATTTAAAATCAAGTCGACCTGCCGAAAGATATTTTATTGTAACACGGCAGTCATCCATTTCTGTCCACATTCCGAAATGTGACTCAAGTGAAGGACGCGCTCCGCTGTGGGCACCTATAAGTTCAATTCCCGGCCAGTGAACATCGTGATAAAAATCGACATCGGTCATAGTGCGTGTGCAGCCAAGCAAAATAACCTTGCCGAATTTTGCGGTAACCGAAAGTGTTTGTTTTAATGCTTTGGGATTTCCGGTCACTTCGATCGCGCTGTTTACTCCGCCGTCAGTTATTTTTTTGATTTTTTCGGTATATTCGGGATCAGTCGGGTCAAAAGCATAATCGGCACCGAGTTCCAATGCTTTTTTTCGTCTTTCGGCCGAGAAATCGCTCACAATGATTGGGTAGGCACCCGAAATTTTGGCATATTGAACCGCAAAAAGGCCAAGCAAGCCAAGACCGACAACCAACAAACTTTTACCCAATTCTATTTTTGCTTTTCTTACGGCAGCCAATGAAAATCCCGAAATAATAACCATTGAAGCTTCTTCGAGACTCACATTTTCCGGTAGCGGAACTATCTCTTTTGTCGGAACGGTACAAAATTGTTGATGTCCGCCACCGTGTACCATTACTCGGTCTCCCACTTTGTAATCGGTGATATTATCACCAACGTCGGTAATTACGCCACTACCGCTATAGCCGGAGCTTGTGGGAAATTTAATACGAAAATTTTCCTCGGCATCTTCATTTCCGGTAACACAAGCTCTTTCGGTACCGGAGCTTAACGCCGAAAATGCAAGTTTAACCCTTACTTCATCGGCCGATGGCATACGATCTTCTCTTTCGATAAGTTCGGCGTTGTTTTTTGAAACAAAAACTATTTTTTTCATTTTATTTTCTCCTTGCTAAACAAATAATCGTGTGCTATAATTTTTTAAACCGTATATATTTTACCATACATAACTACAATAAAAAACACATAAAAACAACTGTAAAGGTAAGAAAATCAATGAAATTAAATGCAAATATTCCTTATGAATTTGTAACCTTCGATAGATATATATGTAATAAAAATGTTTATATATCGGAACGTCACATCAATAAAAATCATATTGTGCCTATGCATTGGCACGAATTTTTTGAATTGGAAGTTGTTTTTGAAGGCAGTGCAACTCACATAATCAATAATACCGAATTTGAATTAAAGGCCGGTTCGGCTTATATTATAACCTACTGCGATTTTCACCAAATCATTCCGCACGAGGATTTAAAAATTTTCAATCTTTCGTTTATGCATTGGCACGAATTTTTTGAATTGGAAGTTGTTTTTGAAGGCAGTGCAACTCACATAATCAATAATACCGAATTTGAATTAAAGGCCGGTTCGGCTTATATTATAACCTACTGCGATTTTCACCAAATCATTCCGCACGAGGATTTAAAAATTTTCAATCTTTCGTTTATGCCGTCGCAATTAAATGAAAAGCTTGCCAATGAATTCTACACTTCGGCAGTTGAATTTATATCTTTTTTTGATAACGAAAGCTTTAATGATATTTGCGATATTTTCAAACGTGCCCTAAATTATAAAAGCAGCGATTTTCCGTTTGAAGACATTCTTTTAAATGCGGTTGCAACCGAAATAATAATATATTTTTTAAAGCACTGCAAAAGCTTTTCCAAATCATCAACACCCATCGTAATTCAGCAAGCAATAAATATCATAAATTCAAACTTTTGCAAAAACATTACCCTTTTGCAAACAGCGGAAAAGCTGAATATTTCGCCGAATTATTTGGGCAGTCTTTTTAAAAAGCAAGTCGGAATAAGCTTTAACCGATATTTGAATAACATCAAGCTTGAATTTGCTTGCGGACAACTTCTCACAAGTCAAAAAAGCATAAAAAAAATAGCCTTGGAAAGCGGATTTTGTTCGGTTGAATATTTTTTATCGGTTTTTAAGCGTTATATCGGTATGACGCCGACCGAATTTAAAACTTTAAATTCAAAAAGCGATAATAAAAAGCAATAATATATACTCTTCAAATTCCAATATAAAAACCGCCACCTTAGACTTTCATCTAAGATGGCGGTTTATGTTAGTATCGGAGCTTGCACCTAACGGCAAAGCCGCCGCTAAAGAAGTAGGTGTTCATCCAATACACGTTTGGTGGAGATGGCGGGAATCGAACCCGCGTCCGAAAACTCATTCCCACAACTTTCTACATGCTTATTCTGTCTTTTAAAATTCCCTTACGCAAGCGCCGGCAAAAAGGCTCTCGCACTCGGTATCCTCTCGTCATGGCAGGGTCGGGGAACACACCTGCTCACGTTCACCGCTAATCGACGCCCTAACCTCGGCCGCGGTACTCCGAGGCAGGACGGCAGCTTAATTAAGCTGCAAAAGCAACTGTATTTTTGTCAGTTATTTTTAAAAATTCGGTTTTCAAAGCGTTCCCGTAACGCTGCATGCTTATCGCGGTTCAAAATCCCCGTCGAAACCTTTACATCCCCCTATTTATATTTTAAACGGCACATCA
>CAZWLH010000073.1:0-3496 GCA_964634675.1 uncultured Eubacteriales bacterium | reverse complement strand
AAAATCCCCGTCGAAACCTTTACATCCCCCTATTTATATTTTAAACGGCACATCAGATATCAAACACCGTTCTCAACCACTTCCCTGCCTCGGCAGTCCATACCTTAATATATTCCGCAACACTTGACTTGGGGTCTTGGGAAATACCGTACGAAGCCGTCGACAGTCCGTGACCGCCCTTTGGGAACACGTGAAGCTCGAACGGAATTTTGTTCTTCGACAAAGCGGCCGCATATTTCAGCGTATTTATCGGGTCGACTGCGGTATCCTCGGCCGTCGTCCAAATATAGGTCGGCGGTGTCAAGCCCTTTTTCACGTGCTTTTCGGCGGAATATTTAAATATTTCCTCTTCCGTCAAAGACTCTTTTCCGGTCAACGTTTGGAAAGAGCCCATATGAGTGGGTTGCTCGGCCGATATCACCGGATAACAAAGTACCGCTGCGGCAACCGGCTTCGCTTCGCCGACCATATTGGTGACTTCCTTGCGGTCACGCATTGTGCAATAGCTTGCGGCCAAATGTCCGCCGGCAGAAAAGCCCAAGATTGCTGTCTTTTCGGGGTCACAGTTAAAGCGTTCGGAATTCGAAACGATATAATCAACGGCGCAGGCGACCTCTGAAAGCTGCTGCGGATAGGTATGTGGCTTGCAGGAGTATCTCAGCACAAAGACGTTAAGGCCGAGTGTCATAAACGGAAAGCCGACATTTTGTCCCTCGCCGTTCCAAGTGTCACAATAGCCGCCACCGGGGCAAATGAGCATAGACGGTCTCGGTCGGTTCTTAATAACGGTATCCTGAACCATAATTTCGAGTGTAGGGTCGGCACCGTTATTATTTAAGCAAGGGTAAATATCCTTCAAATGCACTATTTCAAACAGCATATCAACGATTCCTTTCCTTTATTTCACGCTCAATGGTTCTCTCGGCTGATTTTTTAGCCATATCGGCACGCTTATCGTAAAGCTTTTTGCCGCGGCACAGTCCGAGCTGAACCTTAACAAGAGAACCTTTGAAATAAAGCGACAGCGGTATCAAGGTCAAGCCTTGTTGCTTGATCAAACCGAAAAGTCGGTTGATATCTTTCTTATGGAGCAGGAGCTTGCGAACTCTTGTAGGCTCACGGTTGAAGATATTACCCTTTTCATAGAGGCTTATGTGCATACCTTTAACGAAAACCTCACCTGCATCGATATCACACCAGGAATCCTTAAGATTCACACCGCCATAGCGGATAGACTTTACCTCGGTGCCGCAAAGCTCGATGCCGCACTCCATACTTTCCTCGACGAAATAGTCGTGAAACGCCTTTTTATTGGTGGCGATCGTTTTAAGATTGTCGGACATCTCGGCACCTCCCTTTTGTGTATAGAGCATTTTATCACAACTTGAACCTCAGGTCAAGTGCATTCGTTCGACATTGCGCGGTTTTTAATAAAGATGTGTTCACGGAGGTTGACAAACGCGATTTTTTGTGCTATAATATTTTACAGTTTAAACCGCTAAAGTGAGCGGCTTTAGGAGATGCAACTATGAGAAAAGGTAATTTGATGGATGTCCGTGACGACATCAAGGTTCTCGATGCCACGATAAGAGACGGCGGACTTTGTAACAATTTCGAATTTTCCGACGAGTTTGTGACCGAGCTTTATAAAATGAACGTCAGAAGCGGCGTTGATTATATGGAGTTCGGATATAAGGCCAGCAAGCAGATGTTCAGCGAAAAGGATTTCGGCAAGTGGAAATTCTGCAATGAAGAGGACATCCGTGCTATCGTCGGCGAAAACAAATCGGATATGAAGATAGCGGTAATGGCCGACGTCGGCCGCTGTGACTATAAGACCGACTTTTTGCCAAAGGCCGAAAGTGTTATCGATATGGTACGTGTTGCCTGCTATATACATCAAATCCCCGCCGCAATTGAAATGATCGAGTGGTTTCACAGTCTGGGTTATGAGACCGCCTGCAACATAATGGCCGTTTCTCAGGCCAACGGCGATCAGATCGATCAGGCTCTTGAAAGGCTGACTGCCACAAATGTCGATGTAATCTACCTTGTCGACAGTTATGGCTCACTCTATCCCGAAAATGCCTCCGAGTTTGCGAAAAAATACATTTCGGCGGTTGAAAGCGTTGGCAAAAAGATCGGATTCCACGCGCATAACAATCAAAACCTTGCGTTCGCCAACACGATAGAGACACTGTCCTACGGCGTATCGTATCTTGACGCGACGGTTCAGGGCATCGGTCGCGGCGCCGGCAACTGCGCTATGGAGCTTCTGCTCGGATTCCTTAAAAATCCGAAATACAACATCTACCCTCTTTTGCAGTTTATCGAAAAGCAGATGACACGCCTTCGTGAGGAAGGTGTGACCTGGGGCTATGACCTTCAGTATATGTTCACGGGAATGCTCAACCGTCATCCCCGTGCGGCTATCGATTTCACCAATCAGCGCCGCACCGACTATTCGGAGTTTTATAAATCGCTGTTGGACAATTATTAAAGGAGTCGGCACCAATGGATATCAGAAAAAAGCTTACCATGGACAGAAGCGGTCTTGAGAAAAACGGACCGATAACCATTGTCGCTTTGGGAGACAGTGTCACTCACGGAGCCTTCAAGGGCGGCGAAATCGACTATGATGCCGTTTATTGGAATTTACTGCGCAAAAAAATAAACGCCGTTTGCAACTATATTCCCGTCAATGTCATAAATGCCGGAATCGGCGGAATCGATGCCGCAGGCTCGGTCGGAAGGCTTGAGTCACAGGTTTTAAAGCACGAGCCCGATCTTATAACCATCTGCTTTGGGCTTAACGACGTCAACGGTTCGCTTGAGCGGTATTTGGGTGCACTGAAGACGATTTTCGAAAAATGCAGTGAAAAGTCAGAGGTCATATTTATGACACCGAATATGTTTAACACATACGTTGATGACGACGATACCGAAGAGCAGTATTTAGACTATGCCCGTGTGACCGCAGAAATGCAAAACGGCGGCAAAATGGATCTGTATATGTCCGAAGCCGTGAAGCTCGCCGAAGCTATGAACATCAAGATTTGCGACTGCTATTCCGAATGGAAGAGGCTTTCAAAAACCGAGGATACCACCAAACTCTTGGCCAACAGGATCAACCACCCGACAAAGGAAATGCACCGTCTTTTCGCCGATATGCTGTTCGATACGATTTTCGGAAAAGAAACAGAAAACGTTGAAAGCAAAAGCACAATGTATCAAAAATAAATAAGCACTCCCTGCCCTATGATGATATAGGCAGGGAGCTTTCTATATATCTTAAATCTCGGTTTACTGTCGGCAAAGGCTTTTCAAAGCCGTAGCAAAATCGTCCTCATAAAGCAAAATGCTCTGTAAGTCCACGACCTCGATTTCCGCCGCCTCAGACTGTTTAATTATTTAAAGTATCTGTCAAGAAGACCCTTGAGAGCTTTGCCGTGTCGTGCTTCGTCCTTTGCCATCTCATCGAATGCTCCACTTCGTT
>CAZWLH010000072.1:0-7730 GCA_964634675.1 uncultured Eubacteriales bacterium | reverse complement strand
GAGCAACGGACTGTTAATCCGTGGGTCGTTGGTTCGAGTCCAACTTGGGGAGCCAAAAATCTCGTCCACATTTGTGGATGGGATTTTCTTTTAATTCTTCACTCTTACTTCGAAATTCAAGATCTGTATTTTGAAAGTTATTTGTATGAGGAAAGAGGTAATATGTAATGTGTGCTTTCGGTACCGATTGTAATTGTATGATTTCACCTTGGTGTTTATATATGCGGTTTTATGTATTGTTTGTGCTGTTGTGTTCTCGTTTTTGTGTTTCTGTCCGCCGGAAAACAATATTTTTTTCGCGTCTTGCAAAAGCATTTTATCTGTAGGCACCGAATTTATTCTTTGAGTAAATTTATGTTATGGAAATAGCTGTGATTTCACTGCTTTTGATTTTTTTCTTCTAAATTTTTTATGTGCTGTTTCAAAACAATGTTTATATATTGTGAAAGTGATCGATCATCATACTCAGCTTTTTCTTTCATTTTTGCCAAAATATCATTATCAATTGTTATACTTATCTTTTCTTTTAAGGGTTTCAATATCATCACCTCTAATATATTATAAGATAAAAAGGTAATTTGTATTGACAAGTAGGATAAAATAGGATAAAATAGGAGTTACAAAAAGACAAGTGCGCATCTTTTTGCCTAATATTGATGAAAGGAGTATTTAAAAATGGAGAACAAAAATCTTATACGCTTTTTGTTGACATTTTTCTTGGGATGGATCGGCAGCATTATTATCAACCACACTGAGTTGAAACCGGCAGGATATACTTCTAGAACACTTGCTTACGTTTTCCTTTCGATAGTGACTTGGGGCATTTACGGTTTGGTTGCTTCGATTTCTAATTTGTCTTTTGATCCTTCAAAGGAGAAGAATATCGGATATTCTAAGGATTAAGAATCGAAATTTAGTGCTTTCGCCAGTTCTTTTCGGACACGTGAGCAAAATTAAATCCGTCCTCTTATGAGGGCGGATTTTGTTTGTATAATTAACTTTTTTCGCTATTCATTATTCATTAAAGCAAACGGATTTTTAAATGAATATTGATCAATTTTTTGTAAGCCTTCGACAAGGGTTTAAGATGCTTTATGCATCTCAAAAAACGGACGTCCCCGGCCATCCCTATGACGCGAAAAACTATCTTGCGGCTAATGTCTTTGCAGTTTAGAATTTTCCTTTATAGATAAAATTATTATTGACGTGACACTGCATTTATGCTATATTAAACAGAGAGGTGGTTATATGAAAAGGCTCGGTGTTATTGTTTTAAGCGTAATATTGGTTTTGTCGGTGACCGCTTGCAAAGGTGAAAAAGCCGCCGACAATAAAACAGCTTTATTGGAACTCGGGCTTGAGGTTACCGAAGCTATGCGGGAAATGGTATATTCCGATGAATATATTTCTGTTTTCCTCGACGATGAATATGCCGATGAAATCTGGCAGCTTCGAGTCGACGATTACGGTTCTCCGATTGCCGTTTATTCGGTTGAGATGACAAGCTTGAAAGATACTTTGAAGATAATTCAAGGTGAAAGTGCCGAGGTTTATGACGGCTTTCGAAAAATTTAAAGGAGCAGTTGGAGCTTAAAATGTCGTTTAATACGATCGCCAGTGCTTTAAATGTTAAAAACGGAGGAATTAAATTCATCTCACTTTGCACGGCTTTGACCGCAATAAAATACAACAAAAATATAGAATTAAACAATGAAATCACCTACATATACGTTTTCGAAAAGGGCGTTCCGATCGCCGTGACGTTTGACGAAATGGGACGTGCTTACGGCAGCTTCATTATGTTGGGCGATGACAGATCCTATGAGGGAATAAGCAAAACTCTCGAAAAGTATTATTGCCGGGTTGAGAAAATAAAATAGCTTGAATTGGGACTTTGTTCCGCGAAAAACAGAAAACCGCCGTGTGCTCCACGGCGGTTTTCTGTTTTGAGAATTTTTTGCCAATGGGCTTACTTTTGAAATTCGGGATTGTCGGTACGGTCTAAAAGATAGTCAATGCTCACATTATAATAGTCGGCAAGCTTTATCAATACTTCGGCGGTAAGCGAAATAACTCCTGTTTCGTATTGAGAGTAAGTGTTTTGTGATACATTTAAATATTTTGCGATGTCCTTTTGCTTTATGTCGTTATCCTCTCTTATTCCTCGCAAATTTTTAAATTGCATAATAATCACCTCACAAATTATTATGCAATATCTGTAATACAGATATAATTAAATCGTCGGGTTACGACAAATTAAATTTTGAGGTGGTTGAAATGTCTGAAAATCCTATTTATCATTTAGACGGAGGTGTGGCGAAAATACTTAAAGTCTATGATGATCACTGTGTTTTGAGTTCATAAAAAAACTTTATGTCGTTTTTAACGCAAAATCTAATGAACGGTGATAAAGAGTTTTATTACTCCACTCTGACATCGGTGCAGTTTAAGCGTGCATCCAAGCTTTTTAACGGTTATATTCAACCGTGTACACGGGAAAGCTTGTGAAGCAGCTTCTCGGTGTGCCGTTTTCCAAGGCGGTCATAGCAAAGCGGTGCGGTATCGCCGCAGAAATGCTGCTTAATACCGAAATGTCGGCCGAGGACATAATCCGTGAGGTCGGATACGAAAATAAAAACCACTTTAGAAGGCTTTTTAAAGAAAAATACTGAAAAACCATACTCAGCTTCAGAAAGGACGGAAAACTATGACCGATGCACAAAGATTCAAAAGTTTAGCCGTGCCGACCGGCAAGGTTGACGTTGTTCTCGATACCATGCCTATCCCGACCTATGACGGTTTTTATGCCGCCGACAATAACGCTTTGCCCGAACGCTATGTTTACGATATAAACCGCGATGCGCTTATGGCCGACCTTTTCGAAAAGCTGACCGAGGCATAAGTCGGCTTTGACCGTATTGTTTATTCTTTTACGAAAAAGTTGCCGAAATAAGCGTGCCTCGGCATAGGCGCAAACGGTACAAGCGACGGAACGTGACGAACCTCAAAGCTTTCCTCACAAAGCGTTATAAGCGTGCCGCCGATGCTTCCGGCCATATGATAATCATACTGACCCGTTTTCAGTCCAAAGACAAGCTTAACTCCGTTGTAGTTGATACAGGTACATTTGTTGTGCCAATGGCCGGTGAAAACGCCGTCGATATTTTGCTCACGCAAAAAGGCAGAAAAATCACGGTCGGTGTGTATAGGCTTGTAGAGCACTTCATAGGAGAAGCCGAAGTCACCGTCCTTTTGAGGAACGTCAACCCCGATGGTATAATGCTTGTGTCCGTCGGTCAAATAGCCCTTAGCTCTTTCAGCTTGGTCGAACAGCTCGGTCGGAATATGGAACGCCATAAATGCCGGAACGTCTTTACCCTGAGCCTTTTTGATTTCGGCGGTGTCGGTGCATATCTTATCAAGCTGAGCGGCGGTGAGTGCCTGCTCACGCAAGCAGCCGTGAGAATCGGCCATATGCAGTACGCGGACAAGCTCTCCGCCTACCGAGATACCGACCGAATAGTTGCCGTTTCCGTCAACGCTTCCTCGCTTGAAAAGGCAGTTTTTGCTGTTTTCGAGCATATCGCACTGCCATTCAACGCCCATTTTCGATTCGTTGTCGTGATTTCCGAAAACGGGAGCCCAAGGAATGTCCAGCCCGTCCATAAAGGAGCAGAATTTTTCAAAAACAGTTCCGTTATCGTCAAAAGAGCCGTAAACGATATCGCCGGTGATGAATATCAGATCGGGGTCGGCTTGTGCTATAAGTGAGAGCACGTGGTTGCCGAACTGACCCATAAACATTTCGGGTCGCCAAGCGGCGATTTCGTCGGTACGTATTCTGTCGGGTGTTCTGAGCTGCTCGGAATCGATTATCTGCATATCGGTAAGCTGAAGCAGCTTTATCGGGGTGCTATTGCGCTCTTTTTCGAATTCAACGACAAAATCGCATCCCGGATATTTTGTACGGTCGCAGATGATTTTACTGTTCATTTCTATCACTCCGTTTATGTAGTCTAAGGTAATTATATCCTTTGTGGGAGGACTTTGCAATATTTTTTGCTCGGTTTATCGGAAAATTGGCAAAAAAGCATTGATAAACCGAAACAAATGTTGTATAATAAACGCAAGGTGCGCTCTAAGGCGTGCGAACGGTCGGGTCCTGTGCGACAGGGTGCCGTGAACCATGTCAGGCGGGGAACCGAGCAGCATTAAGTGGATTTCCCTGTGTGCCGCAGTAAACTCGGTCGTTCGTACTCCTTAGGGCGCAGTGTATTATTTCGAGAGGAGAGCACTGCTTTGTATCAGGCGTTATACCGTAAATACCGTCCGTCGTCCTTTGCCGATGTTGTCGGCGAGGAGCATATTACCGACATCTTGAAGAACGAGCTGCGTTCGGGCAAGATCTTCCACGCCTATCTGTTTACGGGGCCGAGAGGAACCGGTAAGACGAGCTGTGCCAAAATATTGGCTAAGGCGGTGAACTGCCTCAATTCGGCAGACGGCGATGCCTGCTGTCGGTGCGACTCCTGCCGCGCCATTGAGAACGGCGAAGTGCTCGATATAACCGAGATAGATGCGGCATCCAATAACGGTGTCGAGAATATAAGAGACCTGAAGGAGCAAGTGTCATATACTCCGACCTCCTCGAAATATCGCGTATACATTATAGATGAGGTGCATATGCTTTCGATCGGCGCTTTTAATGCACTGCTCAAAACGCTTGAGGAGCCGCCGAAGCACATTATCTTCATCTTGGCGACCACCGAGGTGCACAAGCTTCCGTCGACCATTCTTTCACGCTGTCAGCGGTTTGATTTTCACCGTATAGCGCCCGATGCCATCAGCCGACGGATTCACTATATTGCCGAAAAAGAGGGCTTTACGATAGAGCCGGCGGCGGCCGACAGAATTGCGGCGCTGTCCGACGGCGGTATGCGTGATGCCTTGTCGACACTCGATCTTTGTGCCGCAGGCAGCTCACATATAACCGAGCAGGACGTTATGCGTGTGTGCTCCTTGGCCGGAAACAGCTATTGTCTCGAAATAGCGAATTACATTATGAAGTCGGATATCGGTGCCGCGTTGGCAAAGATAGACGGGCTTTACAAAAACGCCGTCGATCTCGCACGGCTTTGCTCCGAGCTTATAACCCATTACCGCAACCTTATGGTGGCACGAACCGTTAAGGAAACGGGTCAGCTTATCGTTTGCGCTCCGTCGGAGCTTGAAGAGATAAAAACGCAGGCCGCGGCCTATCCGCTTGAGGGGATCATCAACGCAATAAGCGTGCTGACCGCCGCTTTGGACAGAATGTCGATGTCCGATCGAAGGACCGAGCTTGAAACTGCCGTTGTGAAGCTGTGCTCACCTCAGCTGGACACCTCTCCGACGGCACTGCTTGACCGACTCGAAAGGCTTGAGCGAACGGTCAAATATTCGGCACCGCCGAAGGCACAGGTGCACAACAATGCCGAAGCGGTCGAAAATGTGCCGATTGCTGAGGATGACGGCATCTTGCTCGAGCCCGAAGCGGCTGAAACGGCAGTCGATCGGCCGAAGGAGCCTGAGGTACAGCCTGCCGCAGAGCAGGAAACCGAGGCTTCGGTATTTGAGGCTTGGCAGGATGTTCAGAGTGAGCTTTCGAAATCGGCACCGCTTATGGCGGCGGTACTGCGTGAGTCGAAGGCCTATGTAAAGGGTGACCTTTTGCTTATAGATTCGGCAAACGATCAGTTTTTCTCGCTTATGCGAAGTGAGGATCCGATATACCGCACTCAGATACGCAACGCCGTTCAGACCGTTGTGGGCAGAACCTACCGCTTGGGCCCCTATAAAAAGGCGGCACCCAAGGCGGCCGATCCGTTGCAGGGGATAATCGACAAGCTTAAAAGTATGGAAGTTCCGGGAATGGAAAACCGATAATTAAATTCAATTCGAAAAGGGAGCAATGTTATGAAAGCAAGAATACCGGGAGCCGGAAAAGGTCCGAGTCAGGCCGAAATGCTCAAGCAGGTTCAGAAAATGCAAAGCGATATGGCCGACTTTCAGGCCGAGTTCGAGGAGCGTGAATTCTCGGCAACGGCAGGCGGCGGTATAGTCGAGGTCACTATGACCGGAAACCACGAAATGAAGAGCGTTAAGATCGATCCCGAGGCGGTTGACAGCGAGGATGTCGAGATGCTCGAGGACTATCTTGTCATAGCCGTCAACGAGGTCGTCAAGAAGATCGCCGAAACTCAGGAGTCCGAGATGGGTGCCATCACGGGCGGACTTAACATACCGGGACTTTTCTGATGGCTTACAGTGTTGCGCCGCTCGACCGCTTGGTCGAGCAATTCGAGCGGTTGCCGGGTATCGGCAAAAAAACCGCACGCCGACTTGCATACTACGTTATAACAAGAACCGACGATATGGCCGGAAAATTTTCCGATGCACTGCTTGATGCAAAGGCGAAGATACGCTATTGCTCGGTCTGTCAGAACTTGACCGACGGCGAGGTTTGTTCTATCTGCTCTTCGTCGGAGCGCGACCGAAGTGCCATTTGCGTGGTCGAGGATGCTCAGGACGTTATGGCATTCGAAAGAACGAGGGAATACAGAGGGCTTTATCACGTGCTTCACGGTGCGATATCTCCGCTTGACGGTATCGGCCCCGATCAGCTCAAAATGCGTGAGCTGATGGCGAGACTTTCATCGGGCGAGGTCAATGAGATCATCGTTGCCACCAATCCGACGGTCGAGGGCGAAGCCACCGCAAGCTATATCTCAAGGCTTGTTAAGGGAATGGGCGTTAAGGTCACACGCTTGGCTTACGGAATACCGGTCGGCGGCGATCTGGAATATGCCGACGAGGTCACACTCTCACGTGCCTTGGAAGGAAGAAACGAGCTGTGACGGCGGTCGGGGTTATAAGAGAACGCCTGATGCAAAATGCCGATGAGAGCTTTAAAAGGTTCAATTCTTCACTTGTTCCGACTGTCGCCGCTTCGTCGGTGATCGGGGTGAGGACACCGGTTTTAAGGCGGCTTGCAGGCGAGCTTTACGGCACAAAAGAGGCCGAAGCGTTTATGCAAAGCCTGCCGCATAAATACCTTGAAGAAAACAATCTTCACGCTTATTTGATTGAAAAGATAAAGGATTTCGACCGTTGCGTTGCGGCGGTCGAAGCTTTTTTGCCGTTTGTCGACAACTGGGCGACCTGCGACACTATGTCTCTGACCGTTTTCGGGCACAATACCGACCGGCTGCTGCCGAGGATAGAGTGCTGGCTTGGGTCACGTCATACCTACACGGTACGCTTCGGCGTGGTTATGCTGATGAAGTATTATCTTGACGAAAACTTTAAGCCCGGGATACTCACTCTTGCAGAGTCGGTACAGACCGAGGAATATTACCTGTCAACGGCGGTCGCGTGGTTTTTCGCCACGGCGCTTGCCAAGCAGTATGAGTCGGCGGTAAAGGTGCTTGAGCAAAGGCGGCTCGACCGTGCCACCCATATGAGAACGGTTCAAAAGGCGGTCGAAAGCTTCCGTGTCGAAGCATCGCACAAGGAATATCTGAAAACGCTCAGGTTTTAGGCTGCGGTTTTGCACCGCCTAAAAGCAAAGCTGTGGATAAACCAATTGTCGAATCGGAAGAACGTTAAAAATCGTTTAAAGCGACATAAAAAAGATATTTGTTATGATACAATAGATAGGTAACAAAAATAATAGAAAAAACAACTCAAAA
>CAZWLH010000071.1:5212-7759 GCA_964634675.1 uncultured Eubacteriales bacterium | reverse complement strand
TGGCCGAGAGCCTCTTTCATACCGTCCATCGAGACGATACCGGCCTCTCTTATCATCTTTCCGACCATTATCATATTCGCAAGAGTCGGATAGCCTGCATCCTTTGCCATTTGAGTGGCAGGAATGTAGTAAGCATCGACGTCGGTGCGAACAACCTTGCGGTCGATAAGTGTGGAATCGACGAATATCTTGCCGCCGGAAACGGTCGCATCCTCGTACTTATCGAGCGACGGAAGGTTCATAACGGTCAAAACATCGGGAGTAGATACGATAGGCGAACCAACTGGAGTGTCACTTATAATGACGCTGCAATTAGCGGTACCGCCGCGCATTTCGGGACCGTAGGACGGAAGCCAGCTGAGCTGCTTTCCCTCTTCGAGTCCCTTATAAGCGATACATTTTCCGGCAAAAAGAACGCCCTGTCCGCCGAAGCCTGCAATAAGGATCTGTGTTGTACTCATTATTCTTCCTCCTTTGTAGCGCTTCTGTCTTTATAGACACCGAGCGGATAATAAGGAATCATCTTTTCCTCGACCCACTGCAAAGCCTTTTGCGGAGTCATACCCCAGTTGGTCGGGCAGGAGGAAACGACCTCGATAAGCGAGAAGCCCTTGCCCTCGATCTGATTTTGGAAGGCCTTTTTGATAGCCTTCTTGGCATTGTTTACGTTCTTAACGTTGTTAACGGCAACACGCTGGATAAGCTCGGGGCCGTCAAGCGTTGCAAGCATCTCGGATACGCGGATCGGGAAGCCGACGGTCTTAACGTCACGGCCGTAAGGAGAGGTCTGAGTGACCTGTCCGGGCAAAGAGGTCGGAGCCATCTGTCCACCGGTCATACCGTAGATAGCATTGTTAACAAAGATAACAGTGATGTTCTCGTTTCTCGTTGCGGCGTGGACGGTTTCGGCCATACCGATGGATGCGAGGTCTCCGTCACCCTGATATGTGAAAATGACGTTTTCGGGGAGTGCTCTCTTAAGACCCGTTGCAACAGCGGGGGCACGTCCGTGTGCGGCTTCGACCATATCGCAGGCGAAGTAATCGTATGCCATAACTGCACATCCGACGGGAGCTACACCTATGGTTTTGCCCTCACAGCCGAGCTCATCGATAGCTTCGGCCACAAGGCGATGAATTATACCGTGAGTACATCCGGGACAATAATGAAGCGGTGCATCGGTCAGTGACTTCGGTTTTTGAAATACTACCATTACTTGTTACCTCCTGCTGCTTTTTCGATAGCATCGAGAACTTCCTCGGGACTCGGGATCATACCGCCGGTACGGTTGCAAAGCGTTACGGGACGCTTGCACTCGGTCGCAAGCTGTACATCCTCGATCATCTGTCCCATATTAAGCTCGACCGAGATGAAAGACTTAACGGTCTTTGCGGCCTCGGCAAACGGCTTCTTCGGGAACGGCCAAAGGGTAATTGGACGGATCATACCGACCTTAATGCCCTTAGCACGTGCGGCCATAATAGCATTCTTGGAAACACGGGCTGCAATACCGAATGCGGCTACGCATATCTCGGCATCCTCCATCATAAAGGACTCATAAAGCGGCTCGTTTTCTTCGATCTGCTTATATCTCTCAAAGCGCTCGAAGTTGGTCTTTTCAAGCTCATCGGGCTTTAAGTAAAGCGAATTGATGATATTGTGCTTGCGCTTACCCTCGGTGCCGGTTACTGCCCAAGGCTTATCGGCCTTGTATTCGCAAGGCTCGGGAAGTACGACAGGCTCCATCATCTGACCCATGGTTCCGTCGGCAAGGATCATTGCCGGAACTCTGTATTTATCGGAAAGCTCGAAACATTTTGCGGTCATATCGGCCATTTCCTGAACCGATGCCGGTGCCATAACGATAAGGTGATAGTCACCGTGTCCGCCGCCTCTCGTTGCTTGGAAATAGTCGGACTGAGAGGGCTGAATACCGCCGAGACCGGGGCCTCCGCGCTGTACGTTGACGATAAGTGCGGGAAGATCGCTTCCTGCCAAATAGGAAATACCCTCACCCTTAAGCGAAATACCGGGGCTTGACGAAGAGGTCATAACACGGTAGCCGGTGCTTGCAACACCGTAAACCATATTGATGGCTGCGATCTCACTCTCGGCCTGGAGGAAAACACCGCCGATCTTGGGCATACGCTTCGCCATATAAGCGGCGATCTCGGTCTGCGGAGTGATGGGATATCCGAAGTAATGATGACAGCCGGCACGGATAGCAGCCTCGGCTATTGCTTCATTACCTTTCATAAGTACCTTTTCAGACATAAATTTCACCTTACCTTTCGACAGTGATAACGCAATCGGGGCACATGGTTGCGCAGAATGCACAGCCGATGCACTTGCTCTGATCGGTCATCTCGGCCGGAGAATGTCCTTTCTTGTTGATTTTGCCTTTTGCGATCTCGATAATGCCCTTGGGACATGCGTCGACACAAAGTCCGCAGCCCTTGCACAAATCGGAATCAAATGTGACTTTAGCCATTCATCTTACCCCTTTATATCAAAATATTTGTTTTGCAGTTTTAAAGAAAGCACGTT
>CAZWLH010000071.1:0-5112 GCA_964634675.1 uncultured Eubacteriales bacterium | reverse complement strand
CATCTTACCCCTTTATATCAAAATATTTGTTTTGCAGTTTTAAAGAAAGCACGTTAGGAAACGATTTTGCCACTTCATCGGCTATTCCCTGCTCGGCACAGGTCATAACTATCGGCAAACCGGACAGCTCGGACAGCTCCTCAGCTCGCTTCGCAGTAGCCGAAATATCCTCGGGACGTGTGTCCCATCCGATATTCGAGTTATTGGCGATAGCGGTAAAGGGCAGTCCTCCTGCCGCCTCTATCTCACGCATTACCTCAAACGCCTCTTCGGCGGTCACGGTCAGCGGTCGGTAGAAGTTTGCGACGAAAATCATCTCGAAATCGTCTTCCTCTAAAATGTACGGCGCATAGCGGCCGAGAGCGTATGCTCCGCGGTCGTCACCGCCTATGTCAAGGACGGCGTACTTAGACGTATCCTGAACAGTTTTGTAAAGCTCCTGCGGAAGTGCGGGAAGATCAACATTCGAATTGGCAAAGGCCGGAGAGATAAGCTCTATTCCGGCTTTTGACAGCTCATCGGCACTGTCCTTAGTGCGAAAATAGGGATTCACAATATCCATATCGGCTATCACGGTCGGTTTGCCCTGTTCTGCCAAAGACAAAGCGTAGTTTACCGCAATATTTGTCTTTCCGCTTCCGTAGTGTCCTGCGAATAATGTAACTCTTTTCATAAATCAAAGCTTATTGCGCTGAATTTTTCCGCTTGTTGTCTTGGGCAACTCATCGCGGAAAACAACGACTCTCGGGTATTTGTATGGAGCGGTATGCTGTTTGACATACTGCTGTATTTCTTTTTTAAGCTCCTCGGTCGGCTCGGTGCCCTTTGTAAGCACTATGCTCGCCTTTACAACCTGTCCTCTTACCTCATCGGGAGCGGCCGAAACACCGCATTCGAGAACATAAGGCAACTCCATAATAACGTTTTCGATCTCGAACGGTCCTATGCGGTAGCCGGAAGACTTGATAACATCGTCAACACGTCCGACATACCAGAAATATCCGTCCTCATCGCGCCAAGCGGTATCACCGGTGTGATAAAAGCCGTCGTGCCAGCATTCGGCGGTCTTTTCGGTGGCATTGTAGTAGCCTCTGAAGAGTCCGCAAGGA
Organism: uncultured Eubacteriales bacterium; assembly: GCA_964634675.1. Classification (GTDB taxonomy): domain Bacteria; phylum Bacillota; class Clostridia; order Oscillospirales; family Acutalibacteraceae; genus UMGS172. The sequence goes on along the minus strand of CAZWLH010000071.1, from coordinate 4,003 downwards.
ACGTGGTCGGAAACATTTATACATATCTCACCGACCTCACCGGTAGCGACCTCGTTGCCGTCACCGTCGAGCAAATGAATGTCGTAAAGCGGAACGGGCTTGCCCATAGAGCCGATCTTGGTCTTGGTGCCGACAAGGTTCGCCAAAGCACAGGTGGTCTCGGTCTGTCCGAAGCCTTCCATTATCTGAAGTCCGGTTGCCTTTTCGAACTGACGGAACACCTCGGGGTTAAGTGCCTCACCGGCGGTGGTCATATGCTCAATCGAAGAAAGATCGTACTTGGAAATATCCTCTTTTATGAGCATTCTGAGCATTGTCGGAGGTGCACAGAAGGTGGTGATGTTATACTGTTTGAACATCGGCAAAAGGTCGTGTGCATCGAAGCGGTCGAAATCGTAAACGAAAAGTGCCGTTTCGCAAAGCCACTGACCGTAGATCTTACCCCAAGCGGCCTTTGCCCAGCCGGTATCGGAAATGGTAAGATGTATACCCTCGGGATTGACACAGTGCCAATATTTTGCGGTAAGGAAATGTCCCAAAGGATATTTGTAGTTATGTACGGCAATCTTCGGGTTGCCTGTGGTGCCCGAGGTGAAGTACATAAGCATGGTGTCCTCGCCGCAGGGAGAATCCTCTGTGCGGTCGAACTTGCCGGTATAAAGCTTATACTCCTCGTTGAAGTCTCTCCATCCGTCACGGCAGCCGTCGACCATTATCTTATGCTCCAAGCAGTCGCACGAAGCGGCGGCGATATCGACCTCTTTGGAAACATCACCGTCGGCAGTACAAACAACCGCCTTAACGCCTGCGGCGTTTATACGGTAGGTGATATCGTGTTCCTTTAGCTGATTGGTAGCCGGAATAGCAACGGCACCGAGCTTATGCAGTGCCAATATCGAGAACCAAAACTGATAATGGCGCTTTAAGATAAGCATAACCTTGTCACCGCGGCCGATTCCGAGTGATTTGAAATAGTTTGCGGTCTGAGAAGATGCACGCTTGATATCCGCAAAGGTGAAACGGCGTTCGTTCTTGTTGCGGTCAAGGTGTATCATAGCAAGCTTATCCGGCTTCTCTCGACCCAAGCGGTCGATAACGTCGAAAGCGAAGTTGAACTTATCCTCATTTTTGAAGTCAATCGCAGTGATAGTGCCGTTTTCGTTTTCGGTCGGAATAGCGAAATCCTCCCAAACACGGTGCTCGGTCTCGGCAACTGCCTTTACGGCAGGACGCTTCAAGGTGGAGGTGAATTCCTTTGCACCCGTGTGAACGATCTTGTCCATCGGCTCTCCTGCCGGGTTCAAAACGAACGCATAGAATACACATTCACTGCCCTCAACAGCTATCATTCCGTGGGGAACCGAGCTGTCGTAATAAATGCTGTCGCCCTCGTGAAGCACCTCGATATGGTCGCCGACCTGAACCTTCAAGGCACCCTTGACGATAATGTCACATTCCTGTCCCTCATGGGCGGTAAGCTCGATATCGGCATTTTGTGCGGCTTCACTATACTGAGTTACAACATAAAGCGGCTCGGCGATACGGTTTTTGAAGGAAGCGGCAAGGTTGTAATACTGCAAGCCGTGAGCTTCCTCTATACGCTGACCGTTACCCTTTCTTGTTACGGTATAACCGGCAAGTCGGGGGCTCGAGCCCTCGATAATGTCGGTAACGTCGACCTTTAAAGCCATAGCGCAACGGTAAAGAAATGCAAAGTTAAGATCACGCTCACCTGCTTCACAGGCAAGGTATTCATCTTCGCTGACACCTGTTTTTACGGCCATTTCGGCAGTAGTCAGACCGACGATCTCACGCAGGTCGGCAATGCGCTTGGCCATTTCTTTGATCTTAAACTCAAGACCGGTTGTTTTCATAAATTCTGCCTCCGTTTTTAAGGCGGTAAAAAAGCCCGCCTCAAAGTATAATTCTTTGAGACGAGCTATAATCTGAATTATATCCCGCGGTACCACTCAAATTGTACAAATCGCTTTGTACCCCTCAGACACCGAATATGTCCTATGCATTTACGCAGCAGTTACGGAAAGGGTCTACTAAGGCAAGCCTTTTCTTCCTTTCAGCTCGGAAGTTACAAACAACGGAACAGCACTGTCGGCTCACACCAAACGCCGACTCTCTGAAAGTACTTCGAAGACCGTGTCCTCTTCGTCAAAGCTTTTAACGCAAAAATTATACCAAATAAACAGTTATTTGTCAAGAGCAGTCGAACAAAAAATTGTTCCTCAGCAGAAAAAAGTTTTGAGTTTACATTAAAGCTTGTTTCTCTGAATTTTACCGCTTATGGTCTTGGGCAATTCGTCACGGAAAACAACAACTCTCGGATACTTATAGGGAGCGGTGTGCTCCTTGACATACTGCTGGATCTCCTTCTTAAGCTCCTCGGAAGGCTCGGTACCCTTGGTAAGCACGATGCTCGCCTTGACCACCTGTCCTCTGACTTCATCGGGCTCGGCCGAAACACCGCACTCCAAAACATAAGGAAGCTCCATAATGACACTTTCGATCTCGAAGGGTCCGATACGGTAGCCGGACGACTTGATAACGTCGTCGATACGGCTGACATACCAGAAATAGCCGTCCTCATCACGCCAAGCGGTATCGCCCGTGTGATAAACACCGTCGCAGACGGCTTCGGCCGTCTTTTCGGGATCACGGTAGTACTCCTTAAAGAGTCCGCAAGGATCGCCGTCGTCGAGGCGTACAACGATTTCGCCTGTCTCACCGGTGGGAACGGAATTACCGTCAAGATCGACAATATCGATGTTATATTGAGGCGATGCCTTACCCATTGAACCGATCTTGGGAACGGTTCCGACAAGATTGGCAATGGTGAGTGTGGTTTCGGTCTGACCGAAGCCCTCCATTATCTGCAAGCCGGTCGCGGCCTCAAACTGACGGTATACTTCGGGGTTGAGCGCTTCGCCTGCCGTTGTCATATGGTGGATGGACGAAAGGTCATACTTAGAGATATCCTCTTTTATAAGCATTCTGAGCATGGTCGGAGGCGCACAGAAGGTAGTGATATGATACTTTGCGAACATCGGGAGAATATCGTCGGCGTGGAAACGGTCGAAGTCGTATACGAATACGGCACCCTCGCAGAGCCACTGTCCGTAGAGCTTGCCCCACAGCGATTTTCCCCAGCCGGTATCGGAAATCGTAAGGTGGAGGCCGTCACGCTCACAGCAGTGCCAATACTTTGCCGTGACATAGTGTCCCAAAGCATAGGTATGCTTGTGGCAGGCCATTTTCGGGTTGCCCGTGGTTCCCGAAGTAAAGAACATCAATGCCGGCTCATCACCGCATGATGAATCGGGAGTACGCTCGAATTTTCCGGAAAATCTCTGATACTCTGAATCGAAATTATGCCAACCGGGGACATCCTTGCCGACAATTATTTTAGTGGTAAGTGTCGGGCTCTTTTCCTGAGCAATATCGACCATTTTATAAACGTCGTCATCGGAGGTACAGATAATTGCCGAAACACCTGCGGCATTGAAGCGGTATTCAAAGTCGTGGTCCTTGAGCTGATGGGTCGCAGGTATGGCGATTGCGCCTAACTTATGGAGAGCTACCATTGAGAACCAGAACTGATAGTGACGCTTCAAAACAAGCATTACACGGTCGCCCTTTTTGATGCCGAGCGATGCGAAATAGTTTGCACACTGAGCCGAAGCACGCTTGATATCCTTAAATGTGAATCTGCGCTCGTTATGGTTTTTGTCAACGTGGAGCATTGCAAGCTTATCGGGATAAGCATCGGCGATTCCGTCTACGATATCAAAGCCGAAGTTAAAGCTCTCACGGTTGGGGAAGCTTATCGACTTGAGGGCGCCGTTTTCGTCCTCCTCGGCCTTGATGAACTTTTCGCAAACCAGCTTCTGAGTCGAGCGAGCCGAAGCGATACTCTTTCCGACCTTCTCTTCCCCTACCTTTTCACCGGGAAGAACGACCGCACAGAAGGTGCAGGCCTTGCCGCCGACGG
>CAZWLH010000070.1:5933-7759 GCA_964634675.1 uncultured Eubacteriales bacterium | reverse complement strand
AACATTATGGGTGCCTCGAAGCGCTTGTGCGAAATGGTCGTTCAGATGATGAACCGCAAATCGTCCGGCACTGAGTTTGTCGCAGTTCGCTTCGGCAACGTTTTGGGAAGCAACGGAAGTGTTATTCCCCCTTTTGAAAAACAGATCGCCGAGGGCGGCCCCGTTACGGTCACCCACCCCGACATAACACGTTTCTTTATGACCATTCCAGAAGCCGTTTCGCTTGTTTTACAGGCAGTCTATTATGCCAAGAGCGGCGAGATATATGTTTTGGATATTGATCAGCCGGTGAAAATCGCCGATATGGCAAGAAATCTCATAAAGCTTTCGGGATATGAGCCCGATTACGACATCAAGATAAAATACACGAGACTCAGACCGGGTAAAAAGCTCTATGAAGAGCTTCTTATGGACGAAGATGGCTTGCAGGATACCGAAAACAAGCTCATTCACATCGGACGTCCCATTGAAATGGGCGACAACAAGTTCATAGAGCAGCTCGGCCGTCTTGAGGTCGCTTATAAGGAAGAAGCCGAAAATATGAAGGACATCGTTGCCGAGATCGTTCCGACATATCACAGACAGGACAACCGTTAGGAGTAATAAATGACCGTTTCATTTGCGATAGTTGCTTATAATGAAGAGGCAACTCTTCCCCGTCTTTTAAACGATTTGAAAAATCAGGATTATCCGCACGAGAAAATTGAGGTTTTGCTGATCGACAGTATGTCGACCGACGGCACAAAAGCCATAATGGACCAATTCAAAAGCTCTTGCAACGACTTCAAGTGTGTCAAGCTTTTGGATAATCCGGATAAGACCCTGCCGTTCGGCTGCAACGTTATGCTCGATAATTATACCGGCGATACCGTCGTGCGAATTGATGCTCACGCTTCGATCCCGTCCGATTTCGTTTCGAAAAACGTTGCTGTTATCGAAAGCGGAGAATATGTTTGCGGCGGTCGGCGTCCGAATATAATCGACGACGATACCGCTTTAAAAAACACTCTTTTAATAGCCGAGCAGTCGATGTTCGGCAGCAGTATAGCCTCTTACCGAAGCGGAAGCAAACGTCAGTATGTCAGTTCGCTGTTCCACGGAATGTACCGCAGAGAGGTTTATGATAAGGTCGGAAAATACAACACTCTGTTAGCCCGTACCGAGGATAACGATATGAGCTATCGCATAAATTCCGCCGAATTTAAGATGTGCTTTGAGCCGGATATAGTCTCGTTTCAGCACACACGCAGCAGTTTTTCGAAAATGCTGCGTCAAAAGTTTCTCAACGGCTATTGGATAGGAAAAACTATGGGTGTAAATCCCAAATGCTTTTCTCTCTTCCACTTTGTTCCATTTGCATTTGTTTTAGGCATTATTTTCACAACGGTATCGGCACTTTTGGGGTTTCCTCTTTTGTCGGCAGTTATGTGGTCGGCATACGGACTTCTTATTGCCGTGATGTCGGTATTTGAAATATTCACCCACCGCTTCAGCTTCACAAACCTTCTGTTGCCGTTTCTGTTTTTCTCGCTGCACTTGAGCTACGGTATCGGCACCTTGAAGGGAATTATCGAAATGCCGTTTTGGGTAAAAAAAATCAAGAGGTAAGCTATGGATAAGGTCTCGATTATAGTTCCCATATATAATGTAAAGGATTATCTCGGCAGATGTATTGACTCGCTGCTTTCGCAAACCTATGAGAATATCGAAATATTGCTTGTCGACGATTGCTCGTCGGACGGAAGTGCGGCCGTTGCCGCTGAGTATGCAGGCAAAGCACCGAACAAATGTATCTTCATTCAAAGACCGCAAAACGGCGGTCTTTC
>CAZWLH010000070.1:0-5833 GCA_964634675.1 uncultured Eubacteriales bacterium | reverse complement strand
ATCGCACACAGCGATTCCTGCGCCTGTACAAGGCTTTTCAAAGCATCTCTTTTTAAGGATAACGGCATTATGTTCCCCGAGGACATTTGGCGTTCCGAGGATATAGCGACCGTGATCCCCATGCTTACCAAGACCTCTAAAATATCCATCGTAAAAAAAGCGATGTATCACTATTTTCAGCGCTCCTCTTCCCTTTCGAACACAAATTACCGCGGAGTTGACGTTTCTTTTTTTCCGAAAACCGTTAACCGTATGATCGAGCTTTCCTCGAGCGGCTTTGAACCCGAGCTTGAATACAGAGCGATAAATGAGCTGATGTACGGAATGAATATGATAATGCTCCGTGCCGGTTATAAGCGCAGTGAGCTTAAGAAAAACGTCGATGTTTTTGCAGCCCGCTTTCCTAAGTGGAGAACCAACAAATATTATCACGACATTCCTTTGGCGAAACGGATCTTCATCAAGTTCGCCGACAGTAAAATGTACCTTGCTTTAAAGCTGCTCATATTGATGTGGGATGCAAAGCAACTTATTCAAAGAAAACAAAAAGGATGATCATATGCCTAAAGCACCTGCTTTGAACGAAGATTTTAAAATTGATTTTGTACTGCCCTGGGTCGACGGAAGCGATCCCGATTGGCAAAGGGATAAGGCTATGTTTTCTCCCGAAACCTCTGCCGATTCGAGCGTTTCACGTTTCAGGGATTGGGATAATCTTCAATATGTTTTCAGGGGTATCGAAAAGTTCACTCCTTGGGTCAATAAAATACATTTTATAACCTACGGTCATCTGCCGAAATGGCTGAACACCGATAATCCGAAGCTCAATATTGTATGCCACAAGGATTTTATCGATGAAAAATATTTGCCGCTTTTCAGCTGTAATCCTTTTGAAGTCAATCTTCATAAAATACCCGATTTGAGTGAACACTTCGTCTATCTGAACGATGATATTTTTTTCTTAAAGCCTTTAAAAGAGGAATATTTTTTCAAAAACGGTCTTCCCTGTGACATAGCCGCTTTATCTCCCGTTGAGCCTTTCGAGGATACAGTCGATATCCCCGTGTGGAATGCTGTCAATGTTATAAACCGACATTTCAGCAAAAACGAGGTCATAAAAGGACATTTCACCAAGTGGTTCAACCCGAAATACGGAAAGCATTTGATAAGAACCGTCTGCCTTATGCCGTGGGCTTATATTCCCGGCTTTTACCGCGCACACGGCCCTGCATCATACTTAAAGCAAACTTGGCGTACTTTGTGGGAAAAGGAGCATGAGCTGCTTACCGAAACAACATCCCACCGCTTCAGAGATACCCGTGACGTTGCACAGTTTTTGTTTAAAATGTGGCAACTTTGTGAGGGTAATTTCACTCCGAGGTATGACAGGTGTCTTTCGGTCAACCTTGCTCTCCCTCACACGGAGCTCGAAAAGATAATATCACCGAAAAATCCCATAATATGCTTAAATGATCGAAACGAAATCGAAAATTTCGAAGCAACACGTGACCTTGTAAAGGAGTTGCTTGATAACATTTTGCCCGAAAAGTCAAGCTTTGAGCTTTAATATTCGGGATCCACTCAAACGAAAGGAATTCATAATGCGTACACGTCAGGCATTTATCAATGCACTGTCAAGCTTGACCTTACAGCTTGCATTGGCAATTTCGGGACTTCTTGTGCCGAGATTTTTCATCGCAGCCTTCGGCTCAAGCGTGAACGGCTTGGTGTCTTCGATATCGCAGTTCATAAGCTATTTGAGCCTCGTTGAAGCAGGTGTCGGTGCCGCATCGACCGTGGCACTGTACAAACCGCTTGTCAACGACGATACAGACAGCATAAACGGAATACTGTCGGCAACAAAGAAATTCTACCTCCGCTCCGGACTGATATTTGCCGGTCTCGTTGCCGCTCTTGTGATATTCTATCCGTATATAGTCGATAACGAAATCAATGATATCACCTTTATACGTGTTATGGTTCTGGTCTTATCGGTAACCGGTCTTGTCGATTACTTTTTTCTCGGCAAATACCGTGTTTTGCTGATGGCCGACCAAAGAGGATACGTTCTTTATCTTATACAAATTCTGGGCACCGTAGTAATGACAGCGGTTTCCATATTGCAAATCAAGCTCGGAAGCTCTGCACTTTCCGTAAAGTCAACTGCGTCCGTTATTTATATTTTAAGAAGTCTTGCGGCTATTATATACTGCAAGCTCAAGTATCCTAACTATCGATTTAACGCACCGCCTGCAACGGATGCCGTTTCTCAGCGCAATTCGGCACTTGTTCATCAGATAGTCGGCACCATTTCGAGCAACATTGCGGTAATACTTATTACCGTTATGTATAAGGACGGACTTTCGGAGGTCAGCGTTTACAGTGTTTATACGCTTGTGTCCTATGCCCTCTCGGGACTGCTTACATCACTTACAAACAGTCTGACACCGAGCTTCGGACAGGTCATTTCAGCCGGAGAATACGACACTCTCAAAAAAAGCTATTCTTCCTTTGAGATGATAATGTTTATAATGATTTTTGTTTTTTATTCCTGTATGGCGGTGTTGCTCTATCCGTTCGTACATCTTTACAGCGCCGGCTTTACCGACGGTGTTGTATACACACGTTGGTCGCTTGTGTTTTTGTTCTCGCTTTCGGGAATTTTACAGGCAATACGCACTCCGGGACTGACCTTGATTTCGGGTGCAGGTCACTATAAGGAGACCTGCGGCCGTGCGATTTTGGAAATGGTTATCAATATCGGCATATCGGTCGCATTGACACCGAAGCTCGGTCTTGTGGGAGTTATGATCGGTCTCAGTTGTTCGTATCTTTACAGAACGACCGACATCATACTTTATTCATCAAAGCGCTTTCTTAACGGCACGCTGAAAACCACCCTGTTCCGCTTAGTGCGAAACTTTGCGGTGATAGCCCTTATAATTTACTGCGGAATAGCATTTTTACCGCAGGTAACCGACAGCTGGTTAGCCTTCCTGTGCTCCGGTGTTGCCATCGGTTCAGCATCATTGATCTCGATCCTGGCAGTCAATTATCTGTTCGAAGCCGAGCAGATAAAATCAATTTTCAAAATGATTTTAGGCATATTCAAGCGCAGCGCCTGAAGCGAACAAGACCGTATATCCGGCACCTGCGGTAGAGTTAAAGCCGGAAAGCACCGCAAACATGCCCTTTTATATCAGGATCGTCTTGTCGGTGTCTCTTAATGTGAGGTATGACTGTTTGAAAAAAATATTGTATTTTACGGATTATTCGCTGATTGTTTCATCCGTCGGTGTTTTTATAATCGGTTTTCTTATCGGAAATTATAATGTATCGGTTTGCGGTATACTGTTGCTCTTTTTATGCAATATCCTTCATTTTTGTCTGCAATGGAAAACCTCGGTAATATGCTTCTTTTTTCATATTACACTTTTTACGTTTTTGATTTCACGACCGACCATCGGCCTTTTCAAAGGCTATGAATGGTGGTGGAGTTATGAGCATAAAACCGTTACATTTGTTTTATGCGCGCTGTTTGTGACAATGGTATGTATAAGATTCGGTGCATATCTTTCAAATAAATTTGCAAAGCGCAAGTCCAATGCCGTACCGAAGCCGATATTCGATACCACCGACAAAGCGGGATTTAATTATACCTTATCTTTTGTTTCTGTGGCATTTTTTGTTTTAACACTTGTTGCTTTCTTTGCGCTGGAGGCCGAAAAGCTCGTCTTTATGCAAGGACGCGGCTATGAGGAATACTACTCTTCCTTCGAAACCACGATGCCGGTCTATATCAGAGCCTTAGGCTCAATGATGAGATATGCTTTGTGCATATTCCTTGCAACACTTCCGAAAAAGAAGCCGGCTTTTCTCTGCCTGACATTTTATGTTCTTTCGGCTGTTCCCTCTTTGATAATAGGAATGAGAAATCCCATTGTGCAGAATGTGTTATTCTCACTGCTCTACTTTATAGTACGTGACATAATTGGTGACCGTGATAAATGGATAGGCAAAAAAGAACGACTGTGTATAATAATCGCAATTCCGTTCGCCTTGCTGTTTCTCTCGGCCTATAATTATATCAGAGACGGTGAAACCGCAAGCTTGGGAATTTGGGACAGTATAGTCGATTTCTTCTATAAACAGGGTGTCTCGTTTGATGTTATGCATAAGGCATTTGAAGCGATTCCCGAGCTTCCGAATGAAGTGCCTAAAATATATACCTTCGGCGGTATCATTGATTACTTCCTGCACGGTTCGATAGCCGCTGCGCTCTTCGGTGCAATGCCGATCGGAACGCAGAACAGCGTTATACACGCAGTTTACGGCAATTCATTTGCACACAGTATGTCGTATATCGTTCACCCCGATTATCTCAGCGGTCACGGCTACGGCTCATCGTATTTGCTTGAGACCTATGCAGATATGGGCTTTATCGGCATCATACTATTCAGCACAGTACTAGGCGCTCTTATGGTCGGGTTTGTCCGGCTTATTGGCAAAGGAGTTCTTACTCGGACGGTAATCCTGACCTGTCTTACAAGCATCTTTCTTATTCCGCGTGCCGAAGCGACCGATTGGCTGACGTTTTTGTTCACGGTTCAGTTTTGGCTGGCGGTCGCCTTTTGCTTCTTCTGTGCAAAGGTGTTATCATACAACACATCAAACAACCTAAATTTAAAACATACAAGGAGCTGTAATCGAAATGCTTAAACACTTCGGATTAAAAGAAATAATGTGCGGCATAAAGCACTTTGCGGTTTCGGCTTTGGCGGTAATTGTCGCTTTTGCCTTGATAGGCTTCATCATAAGCATAATCTTCGGTGACGGGATCGCATCGGAGGTATACTATTCAACCTCTAAAAATTACCTTATAACAGCCGAAAAAAGCAGCGACCAAAACGCCGTAAGCGATTTTGAGCGTAACAAGGCCTGTGCCAATAACGCAATTGCTCTTTTAAAGAGCGACATCTGCAAGGATTTTGTTCTTCAGCACCTGCTGAATGACTATACACCCGAGGACATTTGTGCCTTTACCGAGCGTAGCTATTCGAAAGCCGATTTCAGCTACACCGTGCTGAATGACAAATACACCGTCAACTTAGTTGCCGATTCGTCTACGGTTAATGTGTACACAAAGGTTCTGTCCAAAGAATTTTCAGAAAAGGTCATTCTTTACATCGATATGTATTTTACCGAAAGCATTGCTGCGGCCATTCCCGATATCGGCGGCTATGAAGCACTTGGAGGAACCTCCATTCCTATTGAGACAACAACCTCTACCGGCGGTCTTCTCTCGAAGAATCCCGTCGTAACGGCAATTGCATTTGCAATAATCGGCGCTGTGGTCTCGATCATCGTAATAATGCTTTACGTTCTCGTTAATCCCTCTGTTGCATCAAAGTCGGATTTCAGCGAGTATGGGCTCAATGTGCTCGATGACTCGTCGGAGCACAAATGTGACAAAAGCAAATTTGCCGCCGATGCCGTTTCACATCACTTAAGCGAAATACCGCTTGATACCCTTGCCGTTGTCACCAGCTCCGATTCCAAGGCATTGAAGAAGGCATCGGTTGAAATCGCGTCAAACCTCGGAAACGAAAATATCAAGACCGCTTCCGACATATCAAACTCCTTTGATGAATATTCGAAAATCAAGGAATGCAGTTCGGTTATTTTGATCGAACGCAAAGGAACTACATTACACAAAAGCTTTAAAGCAACACTTGAGCTTTTGAACAATTCTTCTTATAATGTTATAGGCGTTATTCTCATTTAAATAATATAAACACATAAACACTAAACCTCCCTGTTCACCGATATGAAC
>CAZWLH010000069.1:0-7860 GCA_964634675.1 uncultured Eubacteriales bacterium | reverse complement strand
TCGTTAAACGGCATCAAACCCATCGGCAAGGAAACCGATGAAATCAAATGCTAGAATATGATAGCATACATTATCGGAAAATGCAAGTGTTTTTTGAGAAAAATTTCGGAATAATCCGATTTAATAATTTTCCTGCTTTATTTCAAAGAAGCTCTGCGGCTTTTTGCAAACGGGGCACGAAAGCGGAGCCGTTTCACCGACATAGATATGACCGCAGTTAAGGCACTTCCAAACAACAACTCCGTCACGCTTGAAGACTATTCCTTTTTCCAAATTATCCAAAAGCTTCAAATAGCGTTCATTGTGTTCCTTTTCAATATTGCCGACCGCTGCAAAAAGTGCCGCTATCTCCAAATATCCCTCTTCCTTTGCAGTTTCGGAAAAGCCTTTGTACATCTGGCTGTACTCATACCACTCACTGTCGGCGGCATCCTTAAGTGCTGCTTCGGTCGAGGCGGTATTACCGCCGTGAAGCAGTCCGAACCATATTTCGGCGTGTTCCTTTTCATTGTTGGCCGTTTCCTCAAAAATGCGGCCTATCTGCTCATAGCCGGCATTTTTCGCCTCGGCGGCATAGAAGGTGTACTTGTTGCGTGCCTCACTCTCACCGGCAAAGGCCGCCATCAAGTTCGCATAGGTTCTGCTTTCGGAAAAATCTGACATAAAATTACCTCCTGAATTTTATGTTATTATTTCACGAAAGCTGTGTTTTAATCAGACCTCAACGATAATATCCTGAATATTTTTAAGCTTATAATCGATATTTTTTAAAATCTCGGGTGATTTCAGCGCCACCTGAGCACCTTTTACGACCGAATAAGTCGCATCTAAGCGAATAAAAATTTCCGTTTTGAGCTTTTCGGAAAGAAAATCGTTCATTCCGTTGGTCAGCGCACCTCCGCCGGTCACATAAATTCGGTCGTTCATAACGTCGGCTATTATATCGGGCGGTGTATGCTCTATTACGGTGTTGACGGCCGAGAAAATGCTCACCGCAGTATCCTGCATCGCCGAATAAACATCGGTGGAGGATATATCGAATATTTGCGGCAGACCGGTAAAGAGATTTCGTCCCTTGGCCTTTATTACGACCTCTTCACTGCGCGGCAAAACGGAGCCTATCTGCTTTTTCAGCTCCTCGGCAGTGAGGTTTCCGATTAAAATATTAAATTCTTTTTTTACATATTTGATTATAGCCTCGTCAAAATCGGCCGAGCCTACGGGAAACGACTCGCATTGGACTATACCGCCTGCCGAAAGCACCGCAATATCGGTCACGCCCGCACCGATATCCACTATCATCTTTCCGCCGGGGCTTTGAAAGTCAAGACCCATTCCGAGCGCCGCGGCAACCGCCGAATCTATCACACGAACACGCCGTCCACCGGCTATTTCGGCCGCATTTTCGAGCGAACGACGCTGTATCGAGGTCGCTCCCGACGGCATAGCGATGGTAATACGCGGACGTATAAGTCTTTTTCCGAGTGAATTTTTGAAATACTCCGTAAGCATCTGCTCGGAAATATCATAATCCGCTATCATACCGCGCTGTATCGGGAAGACCGTTTCAAGCTCATCCGGCAAACGTCCTATCATCTCTTTGGCACGGTCACCGAAGCATATCGGTTCCCACGTTTCACTGTCGACCGTTGCGACGGTCGGCTGCTCAAGCAATATCTTATTGCCGCACAAAAGCACGGTTTTTGACGTTCCGAAATCAATGGCAAGATCTATCGGCATAAATGCTGCCTCCTTTATCGGTAATTGATCCTTTACTTCTTTTACGGTTGTGAGTAATCAGTGCCGTAAGGCAAAACACACGCTCGGCACCTGCAAGCTTCAACTGCTTGGCACATTCATTCAGCGTGTAGCCCGTCGTTTTAATATCATCTATAAGCAAAACCGTTTTGCCGTCAAGCCTTACGGTAGCTTTGAAGGCGCCCTTGACGTTACTTTGTCTTTCGTCGTGAGAAAGCTTGTGCTGACGTGCGGTTTTGCGTATTTTCTTAAGTGTATTTTTCTTGAGCGGAATTCCGAGCTCCTTCGAGCAGGTCTTGGCCAAAAGCACGACCTTATCGTATGAAAGACCCATCGAATCACCCGGTGACGGCGGAACCGTGCAAATAATGTCCGCAGAGACATCCCGAAAGCGTTCCGCAAACACCTCGGCCATATTTTGCCCGAAATAACGTGCCGCAAATGCGGAATCGCCGAATTTCAGCATATATATTCCCTTTTGAGCCGTTCCTCGGTTGTAAAACGGAGCGGTAACACCGTCGAAAAGATAATTGTATGTATTGCACTCGCACTCTGCCTTTTCGTGTCCGCAGGAAAGGCAAAGCTTACCTTTAATCCGCTGATTTTCAACATCCTCGGCGCAGGCTTCGCACGGCAGCTCACTGTCGCCTATCGCACCGCAGCAGGGACACCTTGTCGGAAAAATCGCATTCAAAACACAGTCAATCAGTTTCATCTTCGGTCAGCATTGAGGCAAGCGCAGTGTAGCGCAGGGTCTTTTTATCATTTGCGGCCATAGCCTTGAGGACAATGCCGCTTCCGACGACGACAAGCATTTTTTTGGCTCTCGTCACCGCCGTATAAAGCAGATTTCGGTATTTCAGAGGATAAGGGAATTCAAGCAACGGAAGTATTACACAGTCAAACTCACTTCCCTGACTTTTATGCACCGTAACGGCATATGCAAGCTCGAGCTGCTGAACCTCGTCTCCCGAATATTCGGCAACACGTTCACAGTAGCGCACCTTAAGAGTACGTTCTGCAACGTTTATTTCTTCGAGCACGCCCACGTCTCCGTTGAAAACGCCCGTTCCCGTAGCACCGCCGTCATCGGTCCAAAGTATATCGTAATTGTTTTTTATCTGCATAACCTTGTCGCGGCATCTGAACACCGTGCCCTTTATTTCGATTTCGGGCACACCCTCGGCAGGTGGGTTTAGCCGCGCCTGCAGCAAAGCATTGAGATTCACCGTACCGAGCTCCTGCTTTTTAGAGGGACAAAGCACCTGTATGTCATCGGTCGGCGAAAAGCCATATGCTTCGGGAAGTCTCCGACAGCACAGGTCGCACACAAGCTCGGCCGCCTTTGAGGGCACTCTGCTTTCGAGCATAAAAAAGTCGGCATCCTTGCGGTCAAGCACCGGCTCCTCGCCGTCAATTATTTTATGTGCGTTAACGACAATAAGGCTCTGCATTGCCTGTCTGAACACCTTATTAAGCCGTATGCAGGAGAATTTTTCCGAGGAAATAAGATCCTTCAAAACGTTTCCGGCACCGACACTCGGGAGCTGATCCGAGTCGCCGACAAGTATGATGTGCGTTCCGAGTCTCAGTGCCTTAAGCAGTGCATCGAAAAGCACGACATCGACCATCGACATTTCGTCGACGATGATCGCATCGTATTCAAGCGGATTTTTCTCATTTCTTTGGAAAATATGGGCTTTTCCGTTGTCAGAGGTACCGACTTCAAGCAGTCGGTGCAAGGTTTTTGCCTCCTTATCGCAAAGCTCGGTCATACGCTTGGCGGCACGTCCCGTCGGAGCCGCAAGTGCAACCTTAAGTCCGCGGTTTTCCAAGACCTTGATAATGCCGTTAACCGTGGTGGTCTTACCGGTTCCCGGTCCGCCGGTCAAAATGAAAATTCCCGAATCGACACTTTCGGCAATGGCCTTGCGCTGAAGCTCTTCAAACTCGATTCCGAGCTCACGCCCTGCCTTATCGATTTCCTTTTGAGTGACGGGTTTTTCGCGGTTGCCGAGCGACACCTCGGTCAGCATTCGGTTGGCGATATACCTTTCACAGTTGTATTGCTCGCTTAAGGAAACAAATTCCTTGCCGTTCATCATTATTTTATAAAGTATTTTCCGTGATATCAGCTCTTCGGCGGCATCATCGGCAAGGCCCGTGTTGCATTCGAGCAATGCGGCGGCCGTTTTTATAACCTTTTCTCTCGGCAGGCAGGTGTGTCCGTTAAAAAGGTTGTGACGTACAACATATGTAACACCGGCACAAAGCCGCTCGGTATTATCCTCGGGGATACCGATTCTTTCGGCGATTTTGTCCACGCGCTCAAAGTCGAAATTAAGCTCCTCCTTACATAATATATAAGGATCGCTTTCGATTTTTTCGTCTGCGTTTTCACCGAGCACCTTAAACACCGTGACCGAATCGTCGGCCGAAAAGCCGAAGCGTGCAAGTCGCATACAAAGCTCACGCAGTGACTTTTTTCCGGCTATTTCTTCCGACATTTGCTTGGCCTTCTGCAAGGTTATGCCCTTTATAGTCGCCAATCGGTACGGCTCGTTTTCCATTATTTCAAATGTACTGTCACCAAAGGCCGCAACTATTTTTTTAGCTGTTGCTGGGCCTATTCCCTTGACCGTGCCCGAGGAAAGATAGCGCAAAATTGCCGCAGCACCCGTCGGCAGAGTTTTGACAAAGGTCTCTGCCTTGAACTGCCGTCCGTAGTTGGCGTGCAGTACGAATTTGCCTGTCAGCTCCAGCTCCTCGCCGACCGCAACGCCGTTGAGCATGCCAACAACCGTTTCGGTATATCCGCTGTTTTCAAGCTCTAAAACGGTAAAACCGGTTTCGGGACTTTGAAAAACGATATGAGTGACCGTGCCGCTTATCATTTCAAGCTTTTCCTCCACCGATTTCACCCTCCCTTAAATTAAAGCAGTCCGTTTAAAATCTCGGCCGCCTCAGCCGAGACATATGTTATCCCGTTCTTTTCGCAAATCGCACGGCAGTATTCGGCCGCCTCGGTATCAAGTCCGCCGTCGACCGCCAAGACCCTCACATCTTTCAACGCCGTGTCCCACTCGAGGGTCGATTTCAGCATTTGCAGCCGAATATCCGGCTCATCACGCAGTATAACTGCATAAATGCGGTCGTTTTTATCGCCCGACACCGAAAGCTTCAGTGCCACAAAGCGAATTATCCCGACTGCGCCCACTGCGCAAAGCACCATTGCAAAAAGAGCTATTACTGTTTCGGTCATAATGATCACCATATCCTTTCGAGGCACAAAACACGATAAAGCACCGTTACGGCTGCCTACGTATCGCATTTTCGGTTGCCTTCGGAAAAAGGCCGCAATTCAAGTGTCTTTATGCTTTGACAGCGTAAATTTCACGCCGTCCCCTCACTTAATATTATGACCGAATACTTTCCTTGTTACAAAAACCGACCGTCGTGCCAAATCGTTGGCTCGGCAGTCGGAATTTTTTTATTTTATTTCAACAATTGTTTCGCCGGGGTCGATCAAAGTCGACCAAGCATAAATGCTTTTATCCGTTGTGGTGACGGTTATCGGCTTGGTCACGCTCGAAGCGGTGGTTATTCCCGAAAGATCGACCGTAAGCACGATATCCGATGCCGCTATCTTTTTGGTTTTGTCCCGGTCATAACAAAGCTTTACGGTTATGGTCTTATTTGTTATGGTCGAGGTTGCACTGAGCCCCACGGGCAGTCCCGAAAATTCAATATCGGACGGAGAAACCTTAAGCTCTGTCGTGTAAAGCCGACCCAGATCAAGCGAAACCGTTATTTCCTCGGTACCGTCGATGACCTCAACGCCGTCGTCAAGCTTAAACGCCGCATTGAAAGAGGTATTATCGGCTGTGACCTTCATAAAATCTATCGGTGAAAGCTCAAGTCCTTCGGCGATATGACGGTCGACCGCTTCGACGGACGGAGAAACCTTAAGCTCTGTCGTGTAAAGCCGACCCAGATCAAGCGAAACCGTTATTTCCTCGGTACCGTCGATGACCTCAACGCCGTCGTCAAGCTTAAACGCCGCATTGAAAGAGGTATTATCGGCTGTGACCTTCATAAAATCTATCGGTGAAAGCTCAAGTCCTTCGGCGATATGACGGTCGACCGCTTCGACGGGACCTCTTATCTTGACCGTTGTTACCGTTTCCTTGGATTTTGCCGTCTCACTGTAATTATAAAGCGTATAGGGCGGCAAACCGCTGTCGGACGAGGAGTAGCAGGACGGCAGATTGGTGAAGGTGGGCTTAAGTGTGACCTCGGCCACCTTGTAAACGACCGCCCTTATATAAATGTCACCGCTGTAAACCAGCTGCGATGCATCCACGGGATTTCCGAGCGTGTCAAGGAAGGTAAGAGTCGGCTGGAAATTTTGAGTATCGGGTGCGGTATCGGATGAAAGTATCGGTTTGACCGACACCTTTGCGATAGAGCCTATAACCTCGGACGGGCCGCTGACACTCAGCGCCGCAAGCTCCGAGCCGTCGGAATCGACCCTTAAGCTGCTCTTGTATATTTCACGATCGGCAGGTAAAAGCTGTCTGAAATCGGACATATCGACCTCGATCGGTATGTCCGCCGAGGAGTCATAGTCATAATCGACCTTGAGATATGACGGAGAAATTTCGGTTATTCTGCAGCCGCTGACATCAACACTTGCAGTGAGATTGAGCACATAGGTGCCCGGACGGTTAACATCGGAATAAGACACGACAGACAGCTTTATATCGTTTTTTGTAACGTTACTGACGATATAGCCCGGACCGCTGACGGTGACCGAAACCTTGCGCTCACTGTCTCCCAAGACCATAAGCACATCGCCGTTGTCGTCGGTTCTGTCGGCGACCGAAATGCTCATATCCGAAACGGTTATCTCTCTTGTCGGATTTTCTGAAATATCTATAATAAGCCAAAATATGACCGCACAGATGAGCGAAAACGCCACAAGAAATCTTTTATTTTCAAAAAGCCTGTTTATACTTTCAAGCGGCTTAAGCTTCACTGTCGGTCACATCCCTTCAAAATTTACTGCTCTTTATCGTCTTTTTTCGGAAAAAGTCTCGTGAAAAGGTTTCTTCTGCTGTTTTCCTCGACCGTGATAAGCTCACCGTAAAGCTTCTCACGCAGGCTCATCTGATTAAAGCCCCTCGTAATGGTTCCGCCGATACAAACCGAAATAACACCGGTTTCTTCGGAAACGACAACGACGACCGCATCCGATGTCTCACTCATACCGACTGCGGCACGGTGGCGCGTTCCGAGCTCCTTACTCAGCTCGTTATTCGAGGTCAGCGGCAAAATACATCCGGCCGAAGCCATTCTTTCACCCCTTATGACCATTCCGCCGTCGTGAAGCGGAGATTTCGGATAAAAGATATTTCCCACAAGCTCCTGCGATATTTCGGCATCAATGGCGGTACCCGTTGCGATTATCTCACCGAGCGGAGTCGAACGCTCGAAAACGATAAGAGCGCCGATCTTCTGTTCCTGCATCGAAGCACAGGCCTTGCATACCTCGTCGATACATCTGACCGCACCCTCGGCACCGGCGGCATCCTGTCCGCTTCCGAAGCGGCTGAAGCTCGAGTGTCCGACACGCTCAAGAGCATTTCGAAGCTCGGGCTGAAAAATGATTGCCACGGCGATGATCGCATAGTTGAAGAATTTATTCAACAGCCATTTTATGCTGATAAGATCCATCCACTGCGCCACAAGCCAAATTCCGAGCAGTATCACAACGCCCTTGATAAGCACCTTGGCACGTGTTTCCTTCAAAAAGCCTATTGCCTTATAGATAACATAAGCGACGATAAGAATATCGATGATGTCAACAATACGAATATCCAAAAAAGCCATAAAAAGCTGTTTAAAGAAGCCGGTTATCGCATTAAAGACACCGACAAAAAAAGCCGACACACCATCACATCCTTCTCACCGAGCTGTTTTATACATTTTACCATAAGTCACCGCCCATAATCAATAGGCTTTTGTAATTTTTTTCACTTTATTTATAGATAAATCAATGATAGGTAACACTTTTCTCAAAAAAATAAGATGAAAGTATAT
>CAZWLH010000068.1:0-7948 GCA_964634675.1 uncultured Eubacteriales bacterium | reverse complement strand
CCCGTATAGCCGGTGTTGACCTTCCGAACAACAAGCGAGTCGAAATCGGACTCACATACATTTTCGGTATCGGTCTTACAACATCTAAGCAGATCCTCAAGGATACCAGTATCAACCCCGATATCCGTGTAAAGGATCTTTCAGAGGACGATATATCCAAGCTTCGTGAGTATATCGACCATAATCTTCAGGTCGAAGGTGACCGCCGCCGTGCGATTGCATTCGATATTAAGAGACTTGTCGAAATCGGCAGTTTCCGTGGCTCACGTCATAAGAAGGGACTTCCCGTAAGAGGTCAGCGTTCTAAGACTAATGCCCGTACTCGCAAGGGTCCGAAGAAGACCATTGCCAATAAGAAGAAGTAAGGGGGAGGAAGGATAATATGGCTAAACAGACAACGATTCGCAGACGCCGTGAGAAGAAGAACATCGAGCGTGGCGCTGCCCATATTCAGTCAACCTTCAACAATACTATCGTAACAATTACCGACGTTAACGGTAACGCACTTTCTTGGGCTTCCGCCGGTGAGCTCGGCTTCCGCGGTTCCAGAAAGTCTACTCCGTTCGCAGCTCAGAGCGCAGCCGAGACTGCCGCAAAAGCCGCAATGGAGCACGGTCTTAAGTCAGTTGAAGTCTACGTCAAGGGTCCCGGTGCTGGACGTGAGGCCGCAATTCGCGCTCTCCAGTCCGCAGGTCTCGAAGTCAGCATGATCAAAGATGTTACTCCGATTCCGCACAATGGCTGCCGTCCTCCCAAGAGAAGACGTGTCTAATTTTTTGGAGGTGTAATACATGGCTAGATATACCGGTGCGGTATGCAGACTTTGCCGTCGCGAGGGTCAGAAGTTGTTCCTCAAGGGTGAGCGCTGCTACTCCGAAAAGTGTTCCTTAGGCCGCAGAGCATATGCTCCCGGTCAGCATGGACAGGGACGTAAGAAAACATCCGAGTACGGCTTGCATCTTCGTGCAAAGCAGACTGCAAGACGTTACTACGGCGTAAACGAGGTTCAGTTCAGCCACTATTTTGAAATGGCTAAGCGTAAGGTCGGCGTTACCGGCGATAACCTTCTCAGAATCCTCGAATCCAGACTCGACAATATCGTTTACAGAGCTGGTCTCGCTTCCTCACGTGCCGAAGCAAGACAGCTCATCGGCCACGGCCATTTCGAGGTCAACGGTGCCCGTGTTGATATCGCTTCTTACCTTGTAAAGGCAGGCGACGTTATCACTGTTTGCGATAAGAGCCGTTCTTCCGATAAGATCAAGGCTGTTATCGAGGCCAACAGCGCCCGTCCCGTTCCCTCTTGGCTCGATGCCAACTCCGAGAGCTTCTCGGTAAAGGTTATCAACCTTCCCGAGCGTGATGCCATCGATGCTCCTGTTGATGAGCAGCTCATCGTCGAGTTCTACTCGAAATAATAAAGTCGACTTTGCCTTTTCGCTCCTCTTTTGGGGAGCGAGGGGCGGTCGTATTTATAGTTTTTCGATCGCCAAGAACCGTCCGCAGCGAATTTCCGCACGCATCGCTGTGGCTTAACCAATACTACTGGTGCGGAGAAATGGAGCTTTTATGATAGAAATTGAAAAGCCCAGAATTGAAACACTGGAAATGACGCCCGACGGCAGATACGGCAGATTTACTCTTGAGCCGTTGGAGAGAGGCTACGGCACTACGATCGGCAACAGCCTTCGCAGAACCTTGCTTTCTTCTTTGCAGGGCGTTGCTGTTACTTCGATCAAGATCGACGGTGTTCAGCATGAGTTCTCGACCATTCCTCACGTTAAAGAGGATGTTACCGAGATCGTCCTTAACATCAAGGGTCTTACCGCTAAGCTTCATTCCGACAGCGTAAAAACTGTCTACATCGAGGCTGAAGGTCCCTGTGAAGTTACAGGTGCCTCAATTAAGGCAGACAGTGAAGTCGAGATCCTCAATCCTGAGCTGCACATTGCAACCTTGGATGAGGGTGGCAAGCTTGTCATAGAGATTACTCTTGACAAGGGCAGAGGCTATGTTCCTTCCGAAAACAACAAGAATGAGCATACCCCCATCGGCGTAATACCTGTTGACTCTATTTACAACCCCGTAATCAAGGCCGACTACAGTGTTGACAATACCCGTGTCGGACAGCAGACCGACTATGACAGACTTACTATCGAGGTCTGGACCAACGGCGTGCTTACCGCTAAGGAAGCCGTTTCTTGGTCTGCCAAGATCCTCACTGAACATCTCAAACTTTTCACCGACCTCTCTGCGGATGCATCCAACAGCGAGATTATGGTTGAAAAGGCCGGCGATGGAAAAGACAAGATTCTTGAGATGACCATTGAAGAGCTTGATCTGTCGGTCAGAAGCTTTAACTGTCTGAAGCGTGCCAACATCAATACGGTCGAAGACCTCACCGAAAAGACCGAGGAAGATATGATGAAGGTCAGAAACCTCGGAAGAAAGTCCCTCGAGGAAGTAGTAGCCAAGATACAGTCTCTCGGCTTCTCTCTCAAGAGTGACGACGAATAATCTGCATTAAGGAGTGAGTTAAATGGCAGGAACAAGAAAACTCGGCAGAACAAGCGATCACAGAACCGCTATGCTCAGAGCAATGGTTACCTTCCTTCTCGATAACGGCAAGATCGAAACCACCGTTACCAGAGCAAAAGAAGTCAGCGCTATGACCGAGAAATATATCACACTTGCTAAGGATAACAGCCTTTCCAGCAAGAGACAGGCTTTCGCTTTCATCACTAAAGAGGATGTCGTAAAGAAGCTTTACGAAGAGATTGCCCCTGCATATGCTGAGAAGAACGGCGGCTACTGCCGCATTACCAAGACCGGCCCTCGCCGCGGCGATGCAGCCGAGATGGCCATTATCGAGCTTGTAAAATAATTTAAGCTTAGCATTAACGCCTCACTCCGAAAGGAGTGGGGCGTTTTGAGTATCGATGCGTACGCTGATTCGAACCTTGTGAATGAATCACCTTATCTAGAACTTGAGGCCCAATTGATAACCGTAGGAACAGACCTCCGCGCTGTCTGCCGCGAACAACGCTTCAGCCTTCTACAAAAACAATGAATCATTCCGTATGGGGAGTGGCTTTCTCTTCTCGATAAAACGGCAATATTACCTGCAAAACGGACGGTCGGGGACGCCTGTCACTACGACTAAATTTATCCACCGTACGGACAGGCCTCTGGACTGTCCGCAAAGTCACATTCACCCAACAAACCGCAAATAGAACACAAACCCATACAGCTTTCCTCTGATGAGGGAGGTGGATTTGCCGTAGGCAAAGACGGAGAGAGAGAAAATTCCCTCAATAAACCCAATTCATAACATAAGGATAAAAAAAGCCTCCCTTGCCCTAAAGGGAGGAGGTAGACGGAGGGATTCGAGGGCACCACGTATCAACAAGCTAAATTTCGAACAAAAATAGCTATCGTAGGGACAGGCTCCGGACTGTCCGCAATGTCACCAATAAACCGCATTCAGAACACAAAACTAAAACAGCCACCCACTGATGATGACGGTGGGATATACGACCAACTCAATATCAAAAACTAAATCAAAAAAAGAAATACATCCCCAAATCGGCAAAATCAACCTCGAAAACCGACGCCAAAAACGACTTTTGTCAAAATGAACAATAATCGGTCTGCGATTTTGTTAATAAATACTTAATAAAAAACTTGCAATTATGAAAAGGCTTTGTTATAATATGGTTAAGAGTGGTGTTGTATCTGCATTTTGCGTTTCAACTCACAACTCACTAATTTCCAAAAGGAGAATGTTTATGATGACAAGGAACATCAGAAAAGTTGTCAGCATAGTTTGTGCAGTTGCACTTCTGCTTTCACTTTGCACGGTATCTCTCATCAGCTCATCATCTGCCGCAGGCGGACTTGAGAATACCGCACAGTACACTGAAGTAGTAAACTATGACTTTAACAACGCAACCGGTATAGGCCACGTACGTTATGTTGACGAGGTCAAGTATCAAGACGGTGCCGTTTATGTGAAAAACAACAGCAACGGCGGTGCACTTTATTTTGCTGCAAATCCCAATGACGGCGCTACCTTCACTAAGGATAATTATGCCGCTAATTATGATCTTTTAAAGCTTGAAGTTGGCACCAAGTATGCTATTTCCTTCAAGTACAAGTATCTTGCAGGCACTACCGATACTGGCTTCAGCATCTTCTATGCTAAGAACCCCGATGCTGCGATCAACGGCCACGGTTCTGTTGCAGACTCTGATCTTCAGACCAAGATCAACTCGGTTTCGATTGACAATCCGTTGACCGAAGACACCGATTGGTTCCACTATGAGTACACCTTCACTGCGACCTCGGCTGATCACTGCTACGGTATCAAACCCGCACAGCCCAACAAGACAGGTCATAACGATATTTTCCTCATCGATGACGTTAAGATCGTTAAGACTCAGGAGCAGACATACACCTTCGTTGATAACGGTAATGTAACAACAACCACCAGCGAAGCAGGTGCAGCTCTTCCGACCATTACCAACTCCACCTTCCTCGGATGGTATGATTCTACCTTGACCGTTAAGTACACTGTTGTTCCC
This sequence comes from uncultured Eubacteriales bacterium, assembly GCA_964634675.1. GTDB lineage: Bacteria > Bacillota > Clostridia > Oscillospirales > Acutalibacteraceae > UMGS172. Next base: position 3,365 of record CAZWLH010000068.1, on the reverse strand, counting down.
GCAACCTGCAATGTACTTTTCGCCAAGTACTCCAAGATCAGCACCGATTTCAGCAACGATGATTTCGTTTACGATCCCAACGACAAATATCAGATCGGTATCTTCGCTACTGTTGCCGATCCGACCGATGCTTCCAACAAGGTTCTTATGGGCGATGCCACCAAGAACTATCGTTACTATCTCGGCCTTGCCGGTGCTCTCGGCGCAAAGGGCGGTTACTCCATCACTATGGGTCAGGCTTACACCGTCAGCTTCAGATACTACCTCGATTCAGCTGCAGGCAATAAGGGCGAGATTTCCTTCTACACCGGCGCTGATGAAGGTATCGGTTTCAACACTCCCGACAACAAGGCTGCTCTTGATTGGGCTGTAACCCTTGACAAGACCAAGGAGTGGACAAAGGTTTCTCAGAACTTCGTCCTTCCCGTCGATTCCGATATCGACCTTTCTCAGCTCCCCAACCTTCTTCTCTCGTTCATTTGCCCCGATGGCGATGCCGAGATCTACCTTGACAACTTCTCCATTGCTCCTTATGTTGCTCCTATTTCTACCGAAGATTTCACCATGAACTTCGAGAACAACTTCAAGTGGGTTGACGGAGACGTCGCTAACATCAATAACTATACTGTTTCTTCCGGTAACGGCTACGTTTCTCGTGGTGAGCTTATCACCGAGAACAATAACACCTTCTTCCGTGTTAAGCACTTCCTGAAGAGAAACAGCTATATCTACTTCACTGTCAACAACGGCAGTGAGCAGTTCAAGCTCCTCAACACCGGTATCTACACTATCGAATTCGACTACAAGGTCGAGCACAGTGAGACCCCGACCACTGTGGGCTTGGCTTTCGTAAAGCCAACCAACGCAACTACCGGTGCTAAGTTCCACAAGTTTGTCGAGTTTGCAAGCTTCGAAAACCGCAATGATGAAGAGTGGGTACACGTAACCTATTCCTTCGGTGCAGATCTCAACGAATACACCGATTGTACATCTCTTGCATTCTATGTTCACAACACTACTAATGTTCCCGAAGAAGATGACCTCGGCAACAAGACCGCTTCTGTTGTTTCCTTTGATAACATCGTTGTTCATACCCATGCCGGCTATGCCGATCAGGGAATGGTAGTATTCGATTCCAAGGGCGGCAGCGCTTGCACTTCTATCGTTGCTACCGCAGGTGAGCCTGTCGGAACTCTTCCCGAGCCCACCAAGTACGGCTTTGTATTCCAGGGTTGGAAGTACATTGACCATTATGATGAAGACGGCAACCCCGTAGTAGCCGACTTCACTTCAAAGACAATTCTTCCCAGCTATATCACCAATGTATACGCTGATTGGAAGACTGCCGACGGTATCGTTGCATTCACAATAAGAACCAACGTTGAGTCTTACGACAGCGCTCTCGGCGATCTCGTAGCTCGTCCCGGCGAGGCAATCTACGGCTTCCCGACCGTTGCACCTACCGCTACCGGCCAGAAGTTCTTGGGTTGGTACTATGACACCGCTTTCACAAAGCCTGTCGATCCTTCTAAGGCAGCCGATCAGAGCGGCACCATTTATGCTAAGTGGGAATCCACCGGCACAGTTGTTGACTTTGAGAACTATCCTACCGCTTGGTTCAACGCAAAGACTGGCCAGGGTAACCTTGCTCAGTTGTCCGACCGTTTCTCTCTTGAGAAGCTCGAAAACGGCAACACTGCTCTTCTTTACGATTTCTCTAAGGCATCCAACAAGGGTAACACCTCTGATATTGCAAGTGCAATTCTCCATACAGGTACTGATTATATAACCGCTGTTCCCGGTATGCAGTATACCATTACCTTTAAGTATAAGGTCGTTGAGGCCGCAGCTAAGGGTCAGTTCGGTGTAGTTATTTGCAGCAAGGGCAATACTTGGGGCAATCGTTCTGCGATAGGCGAGCGTGTAGATCTTACCGATCCTTCCGATAACTGGATGCAGGCATCCATCACCTTCACAGCTAAGGTCACCGGCACATCCGATAACAACTACATCTCCTTCGGTGTAAGCAACAACTGCAAGGTTTACATCGACGATGTTGTTGTAACAAGTAACTTCAACAATATGAACGTTTACGGTTCTGCTGTTGTATTCAACACCAACGGCGGTAAGGAGCTTACTCCTATTTCCGGTGATCCCGGAACCCGTATCGATCTTCCCACACCTTCCAAGGCCGGCTATAAGTTCCTCGGCTGGTACACCGATGCCTACCTCACCACTCCTGTCGGTGAGAACGCAGTTTACGGCGATGAGCTTATGACTCTCTACGCTAAGTGGCAGCTCGGTAAGTACACCGAAAACTTCGAGGATTATCCCGCTTCCGTTAAGAATGCAGGTATCTCGAACGGTTACAGCTTCTACTCTGCTTCGACTGCAGGCTTCGATAAGGCCAACGTCCGCGGCGGTGAGACCTCGCTTTTCCGTAACGGTACTTCCGCAGGCATCAAGAACTTCACTACCGCAAGAGACAAAGAGTATGCACTCACCGTCGGTGAGACCTACACTCTCAGCTTCTATGTAAAGCCCACCTCCGTCACCAATGCCGCAGGTACCATCTCTATGATCACCATGAAGACCTACACCGGCATCAACTCCGCAACTTCTTCTACCGTTGTTGCTAAGGTCGGAGATCTTAAGCAGGGCGAATGGAACCTTGTCACCTACACCTTCACCGCCACCGAGGAATACGTCGGTATTCAGACCACCGATGGCAACGATATGTACTTTGACGATATTTCCGTAACCCTTAAGGGCTACACCGGCTCTGCAACCACCGGCGATTCTTCGATCAACCCGATCGTTGTTCTCGCTATCGTAGTTGTTTGCGCAGGTGCACTCCTTGTCACCGGCAAGAAGATTTTCTCTAAGTAATATCCGTTATTGCTTCACCGCTCCGATTTTTCGGGGCGGTGTTTTTGCGCTTTTGTTGCTCTGATTGTCGAAATTTCCGATTTTCACCGAAAATTCACCAAAAATCGGCTAAATTTCCGAAATTAGTCTGTTAATTTTCAAACAATTTTGTCTTTTGGTATTGAGTTTTTCATCAAAACACGTTATAATCTATTAGGTTAAACTATGAAAGGAGTTTTAAGTTATGGATTATTCACTCGAAGTTCAGCACATGTGTCCTCTGACCAAGGGTCCCCATCACGGTCCCGCCCCCATCCCCGAGGAGGGAAAATGGGTACAGGCTAAGGAAATCAAGGACATTTCCGCTTACACCCACGGTGTCGGCTGGTGTGCACCTCAGCAGGGCGCCTGCAAGCTTTCTCTCAACGTTAAGGACGGCATCATCGAAGAGGCATTGGTCGAGACTATCGGATGTTCCGGTATGACCCACTCTGCCG
>CAZWLH010000067.1:0-8127 GCA_964634675.1 uncultured Eubacteriales bacterium | reverse complement strand
CTGATGAAGCTTCATCAGTGCCGAAAGGCGCAGTAGGCGGAACATATCGACCTCAAAGCAGGTGACCGAGGTCTCCCACTCGTAGGCGGTTTTGTCTAAAATAGCACCCATTTTATTTCTTCACGATTTTTTCCATTCCGCCCATATAAGGACGAAGAGCCTCGGGGATACGGATGCTTCCGTCCTCCTGAAGGTTGTTTTCGAGGAAGGCGATGAGCATTCTCGGGGGAGCAACGACGGTGTTGTTGAGGGTATGTGCAAGATAGTTGCCGTCCTTGCCCTTGACACGGATTTTCAGGCGGCGAGCCTGTGCATCGGAGAGGTTGGAGCAGGAACCGACCTCGAAATACTTCTTCTGTCTCGGCGACCAAGCCTCGACATCGATCGACTTGACCTTAAGGTCGGCCAAATCTCCCGAGCAGCACTCAAGGGTGCGAACGGGAATATCCATCGAGCGGAAGAGGTCGACGGTGTTCTGCCAGAGCTTATCGAACCACATTTTCGACTCCTCGGGCTTACAAACGACTATCATTTCCTGCTTTTCAAACTGATGTATGCGGTAAACTCCGCGCTCCTCGATGCCGTGTGCACCCTTTTCCTTGCGGAAACAGGGAGAATAGCTCGTAAGAGTGTAGGGGAGCTTCTCTTCGGGGGTGATAGTATCAATGAACTTACCTATCATCGAATGCTCCGAGGTACCGATGAGATAAAGGTCTTCGCCCTCGATCTTATACATCATAGCATCCATTTCGGCAAAGCTCATAACGCCGGTAACAACGTTGGAGCGGATCATAAACGGGGGAACACAATAGGTGAAGCCGCGGTTTATCATAAAATCACGGGCATAGGAAATAACCGCCGAATGAAGTCTTGCGATATCGCCCATAAGATAGTAGAATCCGTTGCCTGCGACCTTGCGTGCACTGTCAAGATCGATACCGTCGAACTTTTCCATAATTTCGGTGTGATAGGGGATTTCGAAATCGGGCACGACCGGCTCACCAAAGCGCTCTACCTCAACATTTTCGGAGTCGTCCTTGCCGATGGGAACCGAGTCATCGATGATATTCGGAATAGTCATCATAACCTTTGTCAGCTTCTCGTCAAGCTCGGTCTCAAGGGTCTCAAGCTCGGAAAGCCTTGCGGCAAATTCGCCGACCTTTTTCTTTGCGGCCTCGGCCTCGTCCTTCTGTCCCTTAGCCATAAATCCGCCGATCTGCTTGGAAATGGCATTACGCTCGGCACGCAGGGAATCGGCCTCACGCTGTGCGGCACGCTTCTGAGAGTCAAGCTCAATAGCCTCGTCAACAAGCGGAAGTTTTGCATCCTGGAACTTCTTTTTGATGTTCTCACGAACGATCACGGGATTTTCTCTTACAAATTTAATGTCTAACATAATTTACTCCGTTCTGCCAATGGCATACTATATTTTGTGTTTTAACGTTCGGCAAACAACTAAATGTTGTATTTATTTTTTCTGGCAAGCTTGTTTGCCAAATCGAAAAGATCGTCCTCACCGAAGAATTCGATTTGCAAAATGCCATTCTTGCCGTTGCCGCTGATCTTGACATTGCGGCCAATCTGCTCGGCGATCGCCGATTCGACCTCAACATAGGTCTTGTTGCGGATGCGCGGCTTTTTCATTGCTATTCCGGGTGTCTGCTGCTTTGACATACGCTCAAGCTCACGCACCGATGCGCCGCCTTTAGCAAGCTCGAACGCCGTTTTTCTCACTTCGGAATCGGGTATGCCCATCAAAGCCCTTGCGTGACCCGAGCTGATCTCGCCCTTCGAAAGCGCTTCCGACTCCCACCGCTCAAGTCCGAGCAGTCTCAAAGCGTTTGCAACTGCCGGTCTCGACTTTCCGACACGCTTTGCGACCTGTTCCTGTGTCATAGAATAGGTTTCCATAAGCGTTTTATAGCCCTCGGCCTCTTCTATCGGGTTAAGGTCCTCTCTTTGCAGGTTTTCTATCAGTGCAAGCTCCATTGTTTCGTTGTCGCTGAGTTCCTTCACAACTACGGGAACCTTTTCAAGCCCCGCAAGTCGGCTCGCACGCCAACGCCGCTCACCTGCGACTATCTGATAGCTGCCGTCGTCAAGCGGTCTTACAAGCAACGGTTGTATCAGTCCGTGCTCCCTTATGCTGTCTGCAAGCTCGCTCAAAGCCTGATCGTCAAAGGCCTTTCTCGGCTGATCGCGGTTCGGTACGATCTGCGAAAGCCTAAGCTCGACGGTTTGCTTGCTCTCGACGGCATTATCACTGAAAAGCGACTCGATTCCGATTCCCAAGCCGCCTCTTCTTGCTGCCATTTTATGCCTCCTCTTACATTATATATAATATATACTTACTGCTTCTTTCGGTTGCGTTTCAAAAATTCTTTGGCGAGGTCGTTATACGCATCGGCACCCTTGGATTTAGGGTCATAATACTGAATGGGACAACCGTAGCTCGGTGCTTCGGATAGCCTGACCGCTCTCGGTATGGTTGTCTTGTACAGCTCCTTGGCGAAGTACTTTTTGATCTCTCCGACGACCTGCTGCGTCAAATTCAGGCGACCGTCAAACATCGTCAGCAAAACGCCCTCTAAATATAGCTCGGGATTATAGCTTTGCTTTATTCTTTTGACCGTTGCTATAAGCTGCGACAAGCCCTCAAGTGCATAATATTCGCACTGAAGCGGAACAAAAAACGAATCTGCCGCCGTCAAAGCGTTTATCGTTATAAGTCCCAAGGACGGAGGACAGTCGATAAATATGTAGTCGTATTCGTCCTTTATAAGGCAAAGTGCCGTTTTGAACTGATTTTCACGCTTTGTCTTGCCGACAAGCTCGACCTCGGCACCTGCAAGATCGATATTCGACGGTATTACCGACACATTTTTGAACTTGGTCTGCACCGTGGCCTCTTTAGCCTGTGCTCCCGTGAGCAACAGGTCATAGCAGGAGGCACTCAGCTCACGCTTGCCGATTCCGTAGCCGCTGGTCGAGTTACCCTGCGGATCGGCATCGATCAAAAGCACCTTTTTGCCTGCAATTCCGATTCCGGCCGCAAGATTGACCGCAGTCGTTGTTTTTCCGACTCCGCCTTTTTGATTTATAATGGCAATAATTTTGCCCAACACTTTCCCTCCTCGATACCGTTCGGCAAATTTGTTACCTATATATTATAATCAACGGTCGCCTGTTTGTAAAGGGGGTTTGTGACAATATTAAAAAAATGTTTCACGTGAAACAGAGCGCTTCAGGTTGCCCGATTGTTTCACGTGAAACAAAATGAGAGCATTTCGATTTCACCGTTTCATCCTTGGCTTTGCAACAAGAGCGGCTATCAAGCCAAAGGTTACTGCGGCGGCTATCCCACCGGCGGTTGCGGCGAGACCGCCTGTGAGCGCACCGACCAAGCCGTGCTGAGATATCGCTTCTTTAACTCCGCTTGCAAGCGTATAGCCGAAGCCGGTCAGCGGCACAGTGGCACCGGCGCCGGCAAACTCCACTATCGGCTCATAAAGTCCGAACGCAGTCAATGCAACACCTGCCACAACATATCCGACAAGAATACGTGCCGGAGTAAGCTTGGTCTTGTCAACCAAAATCTGTCCGATAACGCAAAATACGCCACCGACAGCAAACGCTTTCAAACAATCAATCAGTATTTCCATAAAATCAGCCTCAATGTGCTTTATTTTTGATTTTCGTTCTTACAAAAAGTCTTAAAAAGCTTTTGCACGAAAAGGGAAGTAACGGATAAAGATAGCCTCGTCCGCTCAAGGTTTCAGAGCAACCGGCAACCAGAATAACGGCCAGAAGCCCGCCGAAAAAGCCGTAAAACCCGAATAAATGCGACAAAATCAGCAAAAACATCCTCGAAAACTTCATAGCATAGCCCATTTCAAAGCTCGGCTGTGCAAAAGATGCAATAGCAACAAAGGCCATATACATTATCGTTTCGGGCACGAACCACCCGGCATCGACGGCAAATTCGCTTAAAATCAGCCCACCGATGATACCGAGCGACGACGAAAGCGTGTTCGGAGTGTTAAGCGAAGCAAGCCGCAGGCCGTCAATTACAAGCTCCAACAGAAGAAACTGAGCAAAAATAGGGATCACGTAAGCTTCGTTCGTGTTAACGAAGCTCAGCCAATCGGGCAACAGTGACGGATCGTTCATAAGGATAAGTGCAAGCGGAGTCAGCACCACGGTCAACAGTGACACGAAAACACGAACCGTTCGGACATATGACCCTGTAAGCGGCGAAAAATAGTAATCATCGGTTTCCTTCAAAAAATCTACGAGCGAATCGGGAAAAATCATAACGGCAGGGGAGTTGTCCATAATCAGAACGACCTTACCCTCAAGTACACAGGCACTTGTAAAGTCGGGGCGCTCGGAAAACCGTACCTTCGGGAACGGATTAAAAAAGCAGGAGGGACACAAAAGCTCGGACAAGGCCTCGGATGTCATCGAAACACCCGAAACATCAATGCTTTTCAACCTCTGTTTCAGCCTTTTTACGACATTTTCATCGGCAAGTCCGTCAATATAGCAAACCGCGACATCTACCTTTGATGAAGTTCCAACCCTCAGATGCTCCATTCTAAGCCGTGTATCGCGAATTCGCCGACGTATCATTGCCGCATTGAACATCAAGGTTTCGACAAAGCCGTCACGTGAGCCGCGCAAAGACCGATCCTTGTCGGGTTCGTCGATCGATCGGGCAGGGTAAACACGAGTGTCGATAAGCAGCGCTTCCGAAAAGCCGTCAACTGTCAGCGCCGCCTGTCCCGAAAGGATAGCCGTGAGTATTGCTTCAACGTCCGACTGACATTCGACTTCAACATACGGCATTTTATTCAGCGAAAACTCCCGCATATCGGCAATACCGTCCAAATCCTTCGGCGTTTGCTTATATAAAAACTCAAGGATTTTCTCAAAAACCTCATCCTTTATAAAGGCATCCATAAAAAAGAGCGAAGCATCTCGCCCTGCTACGCTAATATCTCTTCGCAAAATGTCAAAATTCAAATCCACGGCAAGCTTTGACGACAATTCTGTCTTCAATCGTTTAAAATCACTCAAAAAATCATCCTTTCATCGGCTTACAAAAGGATTTTAACCAATTTTGAGCGGAAAATCCTCAATTGATTATATTTCACCGATAAAAAGCATAAAATCTACAAAGGATGATACTATGAAAGTCAGCATTTTTATAAAAAACACAGTGATTTTGGTCGCAACCGGCCTGATCTTGAGAATGATCGGGATGTTTTTCAGAATTTACCTGGCCGAAAAAATCGGGGCAGAGGGAATGGGACTGTATCAGCTGGTGTTTTCGGTCTATATGTTTGCCTCGACCTTCGCCGCATCGGGAATCTCAACGGCGGTCACAAGGCTCATCGCAGAACATGAGCAGGACGGCAGAAAAGGTGTCGAAGCGATAATGCGGAAAGCGGTTTACGTAACCTTGTCCGTCGCGGTATTGTCGTCACTTACCGTATACACACTGTCGGGCAAAATCTCGCAATATCTCATAAAGGATATAAGAGCCGGGATATCACTCAAAATACTCAGCTTCTCACTGCCGTTTATGGGACTCTCGTCGTGCCTTAACGGCTACTTCATCGCACGAAGAAAAACCTTAGAGCCGTCACTCGTCACGCTGTTCAAGCAAGCGGTCAGGATCGGCGTAATCATCGCCGCAATATCCTTTCCCGCCGAAAAAGGGCTAAAATATACGACAGCAGCAGTACTTTTAGGAGACACAATAGCCGAAATCTCGTCGTTTTCGGTGAATTTTGCACTGTACCGCGCAGATAAACGCCGTTTACTCGTCGGCAAGCCGATTTTCGGCATCGGAAAACGAATTTTGCATATTGCACTTCCGATAAGCGGCTCGGGATATCTGTCATCGCTTTTGCACACGGCAGAGAACATACTTGTTCCGCTAAGGCTTTCAAGGTACTACCCAAAAGCAAACATCGGACTCGAACTGTTCGGCAAGGTTCGCGGAATGGCGTTGCCGCTGCTGTTTTTTCCAGCGGCATTCATATCATCAATGTCAACTATGCTGATACCCGAGATCTCATCGGCCGTTGCCTGCAAAAATTGCGAAAAGCTCAACCGCACGGCTACAGACTCGGTTAACATAACAACTTGCTTATCAATAGCGGCCGCGTCGGTATTTTTATTTAACGGAAGCGGAATCGGCGCTCTGTTTTATAATGACAAAGCGGTCGGCAAAATGCTCGGGCTTCTCGCACCGACGGTACCTTTTATGTACCTCGAAACCGTGACCTCGGGACTGCTGAAGGGATTGGACTGCCAATATTCGCAGCTGAAATACAATACCTTCGACTCTGCAATTAGGATTTTTGCGGTAGCAACACTGCTGCCGATATTCGGAATAAAAGGCTATATTATAATAATGACGGTCAGCAACATTTTCACTTCTTCAATGAGCATTCTGTGTCTCAAGCGGCGAATATCGGTTGACATAACTCCTCTCAAAACAATTATAATGCCAATGATAATCGGCATAGCCGGAGGACTGCTCGGCAAAGCGGCAACGGCAAATTTCGCAAACGGAAAAACAGCTACTGTCATTTCAATAGCGATGCAACTGTCGATTTTTGCGGTATATTTTGCGTTTAAAAATAGCATCAGCGTAAATAACAAAAAAAACATAAAAAGCACAAAAAAAGCGGATGAGCGCAGAACTCATTCGGCTTTGCGGCGTTAGGAAAAGTCTCCTGTAAGAGAAAAGCATATAGCTGCGAAAAATTCTTACAGAACGGACCTATAATTCATATCACAGCTAAAACAAAAGCAACCTCACTTTTGCAGTCAATCGATTTCTTCAATTTGCTTTATTATTATTGCGGAAATCTCGCTTTTCGGTCGCAAATCGGGATTTGAAGCCGAGAGGTCAAGCAGATTGTCGAACGGTATATTTGCTTTTTCCAATCGGGCTTTTTCTTCAAAAAACTCTCCGAAAGCGTCAAACAGTTCCATATTCCAAGAAATATCGGGAAGATAGTTTTTACCGTTGAACAATTTTCGAAAACGGTTTGCTTCTTCTTTGTCGAAAACTTTCTCTATGAATTGCTCACCACCTTCTTTGGGCAGCTTGAAACTATATGTGAATAAGTGAAATTTATAACACCACCCGCTTGTTTCGGTGTGATTACCTGTTTCGCTTGCATATTGCAGATACTTGGGAACAAAGCCGCAGGTTTGAAGAATATCAAGAGTGGGCTTGCATTTATCAATATAATCATAAAAAGCATAAACGCTATATTCGTCATAAATGCCGTCAACATATTGCGAATGGGGCGTTTTTTCCACTCCGACACAAAGTATGGCAATATATTTGTCGTGGGCATCGTATGGCGGATTTATCGTTTCGCAAATTTTATCGGCTATTTCCTGTGAATAAATAAAATTATATGTGCAATCTTCTATGTTCCAAATCCAATTTTCCGGATCGTTTTCTTTTGATCCCGTTCGAACAATAATTATGTCTCCGGGTTTGTGCTTGGGCTTTGCAATTTTCGGTTTCGGAATTTTGGTTTCCGGCTGAGGTGTTTTCAACTGATTTAGAAGTCTATCCATTACCGCAGTTCTCTTTTTTATATCGGAGCCTTCCCACTCACCGATGCCGGTATGTTCTTCAAGCAAAGAGATAGCTTTGTTTTTTATCCCGTCGGTTAAAATGCCGTGCTTCCATTGCCAATCGGCAAGAGCGAACCAAAAGTCAGCATAATCGTTATCGGCAATATCGCTGTTAATAATATCTGAATACTCTTTCAAAATCAGTTTTGTACCCTGTTCAACACCCACTAACGGATACACCTCATTACACATATCGCGAACATCACAGGATGTATCGTTAGAATATAAAGCAGCGCCCCATGAGCCCATTCGCTCACCTCATTTCGGTTTTTGTTATCATAACACACTCAAGTTAAAATGTAAATTCACGCAGTATAAATTTCCTCAAAATACCGATAATAACAACACAATTTGCAATAAAAGGAGAAAAATATATATGAAAGCAACGGGAATAGTTAGAAGAATAGACGATTAGGTTATAATAGGGACAAGGTCAGAAAGCCTTGAAAACACTGG
>CAZWLH010000066.1:0-8644 GCA_964634675.1 uncultured Eubacteriales bacterium | reverse complement strand
ATCTCGTGGAAATTATAACTTCTTAAAAATCATTGTAGTTTGATTGTTTCGTTAAGCCGAAAAAACATATTCTCAGCCTGTTTGTCGATTTCGGCAATATAGCTGTTCAATTTACCGCTTGTGAGCAGATTGTAATATAAAACCTTGCGGTGCTGTTTTAAATAGCGTAGGTGCCGCTGTCCCCATACACCTATTTCTACTTGCTCCTCATCAGGCAATGTCAAGTTGGGAACAAGATAGTCTCCTTCGTGGCGGTAAGTTCCACCCATTTGTTCAAATAATGATTTCATTGCAGTTTCCTCCAAATTTTAATTTTTAGATTTTTCTGCAATATACCGTAACGATTGTCTTTACAACTTATTTTCAAAACCTTCGTTACGGCACCTCATCAATTCGGAAACCGATGTTTTTTTATTTAAAGCCTTATAAATCATTCTCTTTGCTTTTCTTCTTTTTGAGAGCAACAACGGTCACCGAGACAGAGACCGAAATGACGGCTATCGCCGCAACTATAATTGCGATAGCGGTTGAAACCTTAAAGCCCTGCGGCAGATAAACAATATTGTCCGAATCGACCGTTACAGTCGGATTTTCCTGCGTTCCGCCTATAAGATACAGCTTACTGCTGCTGAGCGACGTACCCGAGCTGTTGACTTGAACCACCGCCAGAAGATCGCCTGCGGCAATGTCGGTTTTCCCTGAGCTCGTAAGTGTCCCGTTATCGACCATAACGGTATTTATTAAATTATCGTTGATATAAATTCGACTGTATTCGGTGAAGTTTTCGCCCGACACCTCCAAAGTGCCGTCATCGGATATTTTGACATTCGAGATAATTACATCCTTGGCTCCCATTTTAAGTCCCGTATTGACGTAAGGATAGCTTTCCTCGCCGCCGAAGGCATAGCGCTTGCCGTAAAGCATATCGTATTCAAGCGTTCTGAGCCAATCCTGATAGCTTTCGCTTTCGGAAAAATTTTGATGAAGCTTGGTCAAAATGCCGTCGTCGTATCCCAAAAGTCCCAAAACCTTTGAGCCTATCTGATAAGCGAAGACGTCCTCGCTTTCGTTCTTAAGTCCGAAATTGTCCCATATGACGTATTCGGTACTGAAAAGGTCTCCGCCCTCTAAATCCTCCGAGCTTATTTCAAAGCTCGGCAGATGGTCGCCGTACATAACAACGACCGTGCGCTCGTCACGAAGGGACAGTGACTCTATAAGCTCGCCGATGAACATATCGACCTCGTGAAGCTGATTTATATAATACTCAAATTGCTTCGAGATCGAGATATCCTCACTGAAGCCGTCGGCGGTTATGGGAAGCTCCTCGGTATAATCCGAAGGATATTTTCCGTGACTTTGAACCGTTATTGTATACACAAAATCCGCGCCTTCGGTTGAATCGAGGCAATCGTTTATGCAACCGACAAGCACACCGTCCTTTGCCCAGCCGATAGAGTTATATTCAACATTTTGCATATATTCGAGCGATGTGAAGGTATCGAAGCCGAGATTGTCGAAAACGATATTACGGTCATAAAATGTTGCGGTGTTGTTGTGAATTGCGTGGGTTGAATAGTTTTTGTTCTTCAAATCAAAGCATATGCTCTCACTTGCCTTGGTTTGGAGCACGGTTTTATAAGGATATTCGCCCATACCGAAATGCTGAAGATTCATTCCCGAGATAATCTCGAATTCCGTATTGGCAGTTCCGGCACCGATCGACGGAACACCGATGTATCCCGATGTAAACTCCTTATGAAGCTTTGAAAAGTTGGGAATGGGATTTTCGGAAAAATCGACATTCGAAAGGTGATTGATATCGAAAAAGGTTTCAAGCTGAACGAATATCACATTAGGTGACTGACTGCCGTCCTGAACCGAGGCGGCATTTTGCTTGATATCACCGTTTTCGGCAGCGGCAGCATTCAGTGTGTCGGCTATGCCGATGATGTCGGCCTCGGTATAGGGCTGAGGCTCATCGATGCCAAGATCCAGAACACTGCATAAAAAGCAGTAATAGAAGCCGTAATCCTTATATGCGTTGGCAAGATTTTTTGTGTGCTGAGCAAGGAGTATTCCGCCTGCTCTGAAGGAAAACAGGCTTACAATAAGCAATACGGTGTAGCCGGCGGCAGTGATACCTTCCTTTAAATAGTTCACCTTTTTCTTCGGGCACTTTATAAAAATCGCGACCAAAGCGGCAATTGCGGCGGATATAAGCGCGCATATCAGAAAGATTTGGAAGGTCGAAAGATATTTTGTGATAAGGCTTATCTTGACAACCTGTATGTCGGCCCATTCGAGCGGAGTGACACGCAGCAGAAGAAGAATGCAGTTGGCAACGCCGAAGCCAAAAAATACCGCACCGACGAAGCAATAGAGAAAGTATCTCTTTTTAAAAAGAGAGCAAATCGACATTGCCGCCGTGACTATCAGCGAATTGAAAAGATAGGGAAGAGGTGAGTGTACGACGTGCATAACACCGGCAGTGAAAGAGTGCCTGTGCATACACTCGGTAGCGAAGTTTATGATGAGTCCGAGCAACAGACAAAAAAGCCACTGATTTCGGCTTAAAAAGCTCCAAAAAGCCTTTAGACCGCTTAAAATATTTCGGCCGAAGCCTTTAAGAGTTTTCGAAAAACTCATTATATCACCCTCGTGATTGAAATTTGACCGCAGTGCGGCCGACACTGTTATTCTAACACAATCGGTTGATTATTGCAATGAACTATTTGTAACTTTGTATTCGTTTTTACTTGAAAATGTATGGCGCATATGGTATATTTTAATAAAATAAGGCGTTTTGCCCTTGGTTTGGAGGAAATCAATATGAAAAAAATCACCTTCGGCACTCCCGAAAAAGGTGTGCCTTCGGCTTTTTGCAAAAATTTCGATTATAACGAAACCGAGATAAACTATCCTGTCGACGATATTATATTTTATGAGAATTCAAGAGGCTGCTGTCTTCGTTTGCCGCTCGGCGCCGACGAACAGATATACGGGCTCGGTCTTCAGCTCAAATGCTTTAACCTGCGCGGAAGAAAGCTCACTCTGCGCCCCAACTCCGACCCCGTTGCTCCCACCGGTGACTCACACGCTCCCGTGCCGTTTTTCGTCAGCACAGCCGGCTACGGAATTTTTGTCGATACCGCACGTGCCGCAGAATTTCATATCGGTTCCAAGCAGATTCTGAAGAAGAGAACCGTTACCGCTTCCGAGGAAAACACAATAAGCATCTCCACCGAGGAGCTTTATTCGAATAAGGTGACGGGCGACTCCAATATAAGCATACAGATACCGACTGCGAAGGGTGTTGACATCTATATTTTCGAGGGTGAGAACATCACCGATGTTGTCGCGCAGTATAATATGCTGTCGGGCGGCGGATGCACCGCTCCCGAATGGGCACTTTCGGCTATTTACCGTTGTTTCGGACGTTACAGTCAGGAACAGGTTCTCAATATGGCCAAGGAGCTTAAGGAAAACGGCTATTCCGTCGGTACTATCGGTCTCGAGCCGGGCTGGATGACCCACACCTATTCCGACACATATATTTGGAATAACGCACTTTATCCCGAGCCGCAAAAGCTTGTTGATGAGCTTCGCGCGATGGATTATCATATAAATCTTTGGGAGCACGCATTTGTTCACCCCGAATCGCCGCTTTATGAACCCCTTATGCCGTATGCCGGCAACTATGAGGTGTGGGGCGGACTGGTTCCCGACTTTTCGATCGAAGAGGCACGCGACATTTTCGCCGAATACCATAAAAAAATAGTCGATATGGGCATTGACGGCTTCAAGCTCGACGAATGTGACAGCAGTGATTTCAAGGATGCCGATTGGTCGTTCCCGAATATGGCAAGCTTCCCGTCAGGTCTTGACGGTGAGCAGTATCACGCTCTTATCGGTGTGCTTTATATGCAGACAATGTTGAAGGCTCTCGGTGACCGTCCCATACTTTCCGAGGTCAGAAACGCAGGTGCACTTTCGGCTTCGTACCCATTTGTACTTTACAGTGACCTTTATGACCATGAGGACTTTATCCGCGGATGTGCCACCTCGGGCTTCTCGGGTATTCTTTGGACTCCCGAGGTCAGAGATGCCAAAACGCGTGAAGAATTCATAAGACGCTTGCAGTCAAACGTTTTCTCGGTGCAGTGCCTCATCAACGCTTGGTACTGTGAGGATATGCCTTGGCGTGAGCTTGGCTGTGAAGCCGAGGTCAAGGAGCTTTTGAACATACGTGAGCAGTTGGTTCCGATGCTTCACGAGGCCTTCGAGCGTTATTCGAAAACCGGCGTACCGCCCGTGCGTGCACTTGTCAGTGATTATTCGCACGATCCCGATACCTATAAAATAGACACCGAGTATATATTTTGTGATTCTTTAATAGTTGCTCCCATCGTCGCAGGACAGAGCGGCCGAACCGTTTATCTGCCCAAGACCGAGCGCTGGCGTGACTATTTCACAAAGGAGCCTGTTGAAAGTGGTTGGTTCGAGGTCGCGACCGAATCTATTCCCGTTTACGAAAAATATTGATGTTAAAAGTCCGTTTGACCTCGTGTTGAACGGATTTTTTTCGCAAATTTCAAATTTTTCGGCAAAACACCTTTAAAAATACGGTTTTATATGATAAAATAACCGAGTGAACTTAATTTTCCGTTTGGGAGGAAATAAAAATGGCTGTTATAAATGAAAGAGCGTTACCTGCACCCGAAGAGGTCATCGAAGAGCTTCCGCTTACTGCCGAGGCGGCAAAAAGCAAGGCGGAACGTGACACCGAGATCGCACGCATTTTCTCGGGTGAGGATGAAAGAATTATTTTGGTCATAGGTCCCTGCTCGGCCGACCGTGAGGAGCCGGTCATCGACTATATCCACCGTCTTGCTCGCCTGCAGGAAAAGGTAAATGACAAAATCCTTATGGTTCCGAGAATTTATACCAACAAACCGAGAACCACCGGTGACGGATATAAAGGAATGGTACATCAGCCGAATCCCGACGGAAAGCCCGATATGATAAAGGGACTTAAAGCAATAAGGCACCTTCATATAAGAGCTATCACCGAAACGGGAATGTCGAGTGCGGACGAAATGCTTTATCCCGACAACTATTACTATCTCGCCGACGTTCTGTCATATGTTGCGGTCGGTGCACGTTCGGTTGAAAATCAGCAGCACCGCCTTGTTGCAAGTGGTATCGAGATACCCGTCGGAATGAAGAATCCGACAAGCGGCGATATATCGGTTATGCTCAATTCTATCACCGCCGCCCAGCATCCTCAAACCTTTATTTCAAGAGGCTGGGAGGTCACAACCGACGGCAATCCTCTGACCCACGCCGTTCTGAGAGGCTCGACCGATAATAAGGGGCGTTCTCACCCGAACTATCATTATGAGGATCTTATAAATCTTTATGAAGAATACTCGGCAAGAGGTCTGCATAATATGGGACTGATTGTCGATACCAACCATTCGAACTCGGGCAAGCAGTATCTTGAGCAAATAAGAATATGCAAGGAGGTACTGCACAGCTGCCGACATTCAAACGATATCAAAAAGCTTTTCAAGGGCTTTATGATCGAGAGCTATCTTGAGGACGGCTGTCAAAAAATCGGAGAAGGCGTTTACGGGAAATCGATAACAGACCCTTGCCTCGGTTGGGATAAGACCGAGCGGCTCGTTCTTGATATGGCAGAGCTTCTGTAATTACTTTTTTGGAGATATAAATGCTTGTAAGTGTCAGCGGACTTTCAAAGTCCTTCGGAGATAATTTACTTTTCAACGACATCGGGTTCAATATCGAGCCCGATGATATTATAGGTCTCATCGGCGGCAACGGCTGCGGAAAAACCACCCTTTTCAAGATCCTTGTCGGTGAGGAAGAGCCGGATTCGGGCGGAGTCGTGCGCCGAAGCGGTGTCAAGATAGGAGTTTTGAATCAGCACGCCTGCCAAGGCTCTGAGAAAACCGCATATGACGAGGTCTTGACCGTATTTAATGAGCTCATTGTCGCCGAGCAGGAGCTATCTCGGGTGACACTTATGCTCGAGACCTCGAACGACAGCGAGCTTATAACGCGTCAGCACGAGCTTCGTGAGCACTTTGAGGAGGCAGGCGGTCTGACCTTTCGCTCAAGGGCAAGGGCGGCACTTTGCGGACTCGGCTTTTCGGAAAGCGAGCTCGAGCTTACGATCCCCTCACTTTCGGGCGGTCAGCGTTCAAAGGTCGAGCTTTGCAAGCTGCTTTTATCCGAGCCGGATGTCATTTTGCTTGACGAGCCGACCAACCACCTTGATATTGATGCCATCGAGTGGCTTGACGGATATGTTCGCTCCTGCAAAAAGGCGGTCGTGATAATTTCGCACGACCGTTTCTTCCTTGACCGTGTCGCAAACCGGATTTTCGAGCTTGACAATCATAAGCTGTATACCTGCGACGGCAACTATACAAAATACTGCCGTGTGAAAGAGGAGCGTCGCCTTACCGTCCGGCGAAATTATGACAATACCATGCGTGAGGTCGATCGTATCGAGCGGATAATCGAACAGCAACGCCGCTGGAACCGTGAAAAGAACATTAAAACAGCCGAAAACAAGCAAAAAATGATCGACCGCCTGCTTCGTGATCTTGAAATTCCCGATGCTGAGCGTGACGGTATGAGCCTTTCGTTCACGGCTGATGTGAGAAGCGGAGACGAGGTTATAACCGCCGAGTCGCTTTCGAAAAGCTTTGAAGGCCGCAGGCTTTACTCCGATGTGAATTTGAACGTGAGACGTGAAGACAGGATATTCGTTATCGGTCCGAACGGCTGCGGAAAAACAACATTATTGAGACAGCTTACCGATAAGACCGCCGTTCAGTACGGTGTCGGTGTTTCGGTGGGATACTTCGACCAGCATCAGAGAAATTTGGATCTTAACAAAACGGTTTTCGAACAATTGCACGATGAGTATCCGTTTATGAGCGATACCGCAGTTCGCAGTGCGTTGGCGCTCTTCCTTTTTAAGGGTGATGACGTTTTTCAAAAAATCGAAAATCTGTCGGGCGGAGAAAGGGCTCGAGTGGCGCTCTGCCGCCTGATGCTTGCTCATAATAATCTGCTTTTGCTTGACGAGCCGACCAATCACCTTGATCTCGAATCGAGAGAGGTGCTTGAAGAAGCCTTGAGCGGCTATGACGGAACGGTCATATGTGTATCCCATGACCGATACCTTATTAACCGACTTGCGACAAAAATTGTTTACTTCGAGAACGGTACGGTCAATCACCTTGACGGAAACTATGACCGCTATTTAGAGGTAAGACATTCCGTTGCCTCCGAAAAGACCGAAAAGGCGGTCTCGGCAAACAAAAACGATTATCTCCGCAGAAAAGAAGAGGCTTCGAGAATAAGGCGCCTGAAAACAGCTTTTTCGAAGTGCGAAGCGGAGATTGAAAAATGCGAAAGCCGACTTTCGGAAATATCGGTATTACTGTCCACCGAGGAGGTTTCGACCGACTATATAAAGGCGAGTGAGCTTTCCTCTGAGGCCGAAGAGCTTAACAAAAGGCTTGAAGCGCTCTTGGATGAATGGAGCGAGCTCGGTGCCGAGCTGGAGGGTCAGGATGAAAACACTGTATGTTACCGACCTTGACGGCACTCTTTTAAACTCGGACGGACGCTTATCCGATTTCACCGTCGATACCTTAAATTATTTGATCGGTCGGGGAATGAATTTCACCGTTGCCACAGCTCGGTCGGTCTCATCGGCCGCAGGTCTTATCGACCGACTTAACTTGAAGCTTCCGTGTGTTATGATGAACGGTGTGTTTTTGACCGATGTGAAAACCAAAAGACAGGAATATGTCTGCAAAATACCGACCGAAACCGCAGCAAAGGTCATTGATGCCTTTGTGTCATCAAACCGTCCGCCGTTTGTTTATTCCTTCGATGAATATATCACCTGCGAGTACACCTGCCTTAAAAACGATTACGAAAAGAGCTTCGCCGCCGCAAGAAAAAAGCTTTATAAAAGCTTCAGCCGCGTGGAAAATTATGACGTCTCGGGAAACACGGTTTACATAAACGGAATAGACCGGGAAGAGATTATGAGTGAGGTTGCCGAAAAGGTAGGGAAGATAGCAGGGGTTAAGTTTTCTTATTATCTCGATACATACAGCAAGGATAAATATTTTGTTGAGGTTTATTCCGAAAAGGCAGGAAAGCACAACACGATAGATATTTTAAAGAATATGTACGGCTTTGACAGGGTAATTGCCTTCGGAGATAACGGTAATGATGTCGAAATGCTGAAAAACGCCGATGTCGCCGTTGCTGTCGGAAACGCTCAGGCATCGGCCGCCGCCGTCGCCGATAAGCTCATCGGTACCAACGACCGAGACGGTGTTGCAAGGTATCTTTTGTCACTTTATGAGTCGGGAGTGCTTTAAATCAATATTCAAAAAGCGAAAATCCGCCGACAAAGCCGAATTTTTTGAAACATTCTTCAAAAAAAGAGTAAAATTTTCAAGTTTCCTATTTACTTAAAGCTCAAAAAGTGGTATTATAAGTGTGTACGCGGACAAGTATGTCAATTTGTCACGCTTGTATCATTCTTGTTAAGATGAATTTACATAAGGAGGAAATTATCCCATGG
>CAZWLH010000065.1:0-8664 GCA_964634675.1 uncultured Eubacteriales bacterium | reverse complement strand
TTCGGTGACCGTCATATCGGTGGTAGTCAGCAGCTTGCAGGCCGAGGATATCCTCAGCCAGTTTACATAATGTGGGATACTCAATCCCGTAACGCCGTTAAATATGTGCGATATTCCCGATTTGCTCATACCGAAGCTGTGTGCGATACCGTCAAGCGTTATTTCTTCGGTAAAGCGGTCGGCACAGTATTTCATTATCTTTTCGGCAAGCGAGCGGCTGTCGGAGATGCTTCTCGTTTGAAGCTGCGGCAGTACCTCATACATCATCAAATTAAGGCAGCCGGTCAAAAGCAGCTGAGAATTGCGGTCCTTGCGGTCGTATTTTTCACTCAAAAGCTCTATCAGCGAAAGCACCGAGCCTATTGCCTTTGTTTTCGGATTTTCCGGCAATGACGACGCAAACACATCGCCGACATTCGGTATTATTTCGGGATAATAGACAAGCAGAGCGAAGTCGCCCTCCTCGGTGACAACGTAAAAATGCCTGCACCGCGGAAAAACCGTTATCATTTCCCCATCGCAAAGCTCAAAGCATTTTCCGTCGATATAAGCGTTGCATTTTCCCTTAAGGCAAATCACGGTTTCTATCTCGGAGTGCATATGCGGCTTGGGCGACAGGGTCTTTATCCGCAGGAATTCAAGCGGTCGTGTCTTTTTCTCGTAATTATTGCCGTTTTCCATAATTTCACCACCGCGATAATAATACACCTTTTTGCAATAAATGTCTATATAATTCGATTATATTTCTTGCTATAAGTCGAAAACGCAACTATAATGGATTCAAGGAGATGATCATTTATGTATGAATACATTATGCACAGAAGCCCTGAAAATCCCATTATCAAGCCCGAGGATTTTCCCGTTCCCGCCGACTCGGTAATGAACTGCGGACAGGCAATGTATCAAGACAAAACCGTTTTGCTTTGCGCCTGCATTTATCGCGGTCTTGTAAACGGCAGTAAGACCGGAATCCACGTTGCAATGAGCGACGACGGTATCAACTTCACCGTAAATCCCGAGCCGCTTTGCACTATGACACAGTGGTGCAGTGAGGACTGTTTTTATGACCGTTGGGTAATCGACCCCAGACTTACTCAGATCGGTGACGAATATTACATTTGCCGTCCCGGTCAGGGTCCCTTGGGTCCCTGCGCCCTGCTCGAAAAGACCAAGGACTTCAAGACTCTTGAGTTTGTCGAGTGTATCGCACTGCCGCCCAACCGTGTTCCCTGCATCTTCCCCGAAAAGATCAACGGAAAATACGTCCGTCTCGACCGTCCGATGTTCGGCTCGGGAAAGGGCTGCGGCGAGATTTGGATATCCTACTCGCCCGACCTTATCCATTGGGGCGAATACCGTCCGTTTATGAAGCCGGGCATTGCTCCCTACTTCGACTTCAAGATCGGCCCGACCGTTCCCGTAAAGACCAAATACGGTTGGCTTGAGATCTTCCACGGAACGTGGGACACCTGCGCCGATGTGCGTTATTCGCTCGGTGCGATGCTTCTCGATTTGGAAGACCCTTCAAAGATAATCGGCTGCACAAAGAGCTGGATCTTGACACCGAAGGCTCCTTACGAGCGGGTCGGCAACGTCAGCAACGTTGTATTTGCCTGCGGAAGCCTTGTCGATGAGGAAAAGGACGAGGTAAGAATTTACTACGGCGCCGCAGATGAGTGCATCTGCCTTGCCACAGGTTCCTTGAGTGAGCTTGTCGAGGCCTGCATAAACGAGCTTTAATTCGAAAAAGACAAAACCGCCTTGCCGAGCTTCAAAATCGGTAAGGCGGTTTTCAATTTAAATATTCAGCATTTCGAGTATTTCTGCCTTCGGCTTAACACCGACCGAGGTCACAACGACCTTTCCGTTCTCGAGTACCACCAAAGTCGGAATGCTCATTATATTAAAGGCCGCTGCCAGCTCGGGTTCTTCGTCGACGTTGACCTTGCCGACAAGAAGTCCCCTGCTTTCGTCGGCTATTTCATCAACGGTGGGCGAAAGCATTTTGCAGGGGCCGCACCAAGCAGCCCAAAAGTCAAGCAATACCTTGCCGCCGTTCAAAACCTCGGTCTCGAAATTTTCCTTGTTAATGTTTATGGGTGCCATAAAAAATCACTCCTTAGATTTATAATAAAGCATACAGTGACAGTAGCCCTCAAAATTCGGGTCGGCTATCTGCTCTCTGAATTCCTTGCATATGCACTTGTTATCCTCGGTCCTTTGGACACGGCAGGGGCAGTAGCCGCCCTTAGCCTTAAGTCCCTCTCTGATCTGCTCGACTATTCTTTTATCGTCATTAAGTCTTACTCCCAAATATATCACTCCGTTCAAACATTTTCGCTGAGCTTATGATACGCCTGAATCTGTCCTGCATAGATGCTGTCGCTTCCCGAAAGCAAATAGCCGACAACCGCTGCGACCGCACAGTAAAGAAAGCCCTCTCCGCCGAAAAGCTCTGCCGAAAGCATCACGGTTGCCAAGGGACAGTTTGTGACACCGCTGAACAGTGCCGCCATACCGACCGCCGCCCCGAGCGAAGGTGCCATTCCCAAAAGGTAAGCAAGACTGCCGCCGAGGGTCGCTCCGATAAAGAAGGTCGGAACGATCTCTCCGCCCTTAAAGCCGACACCGACCGTAACGGCCGTAAAAATCATTTTGAGTAAAAAAGCTTCGTAGTTGACCGTGCCGTCGACGAATATACGTTCGATAACGTCTATTCCGCCGCCGTTATAGTCTGAGGTATTGACAATAAAGCTCATAGCTACCAAAAGCATACCGCCGGCAAAGCTTCTCAAAAACGGGTCGGGAAGTGCCTTTTTAAAGAGCTTTTCCGAAAAATGGAGCGTGCGGCAGAAGACTATACTGACTATCGCTCCCACGGCCGCAATGACGAGCACCTTGAGCATTGTAAACACCTCGGGAGCGGTTGCTTCGAACTCAAACTGTTCGGGAGAAACACCGAGCACCACCGAAACTCCGTAAGCCGAAACGCTTGAAACGGCCGCAGGCAAAAGTGCGGCTGTGCAGAAAAAGCCGACGTTTATGACCTCGATGGCAAAAACAAAGGCGCCTATCGGCGTTCCGAAAAGGGCCGAAAAAAACGCTCCCATACCGCACATTGTCAATATTTTTCGCTTCGGTTTATCGAGCTTGAAAGCACTTCCGATCAAAGAGGTCACACTTCCGCCGAGCTGAAGTGCCGCTCCCTCGCGTCCGGCAGAACCGCCGAACAGATGGGTCAGCACCGTTCCGCAAAAGACCGAAACCGACAAAAGATACGGCACCTTTTTGCCGGTTCTGACACTTTCAAGCACGTCATTGGTACCTACGCCGTTCATTTTGCAAAGCTTATATATTGCCGTGATAGCAAGTCCGCCTATCGGCAGCATCAAGAGTAGCCAATTGTATTTTGCTCTGAGTGAGGTCACATATACTATTGATTTTGCAAATGCCGCACCGACCACTCCGCCGACCGCTCCGACAAGCAGTCCGAGCACTATCCACATCAAAACGCCCTGCAAATAGCCGCCGAAGGCCTTTAAGCCTTCGCTGTTTTTTAATATCTTTTTAACACAATCCATAATTTTCTCCCCAAAATACCGTCCGTGCACCTTTACGTTTTACCGCACAGGCACATTATTCCCAAAAGTGCTTAATGAAAACACCTCTTACATTTAATACACCATATAATACCACAATATGTTTGATTTTTCAATATAAAGGCTCACCGTTCAAGGCTTTTCCTCTTGCCCGAGCAGTATCACGTCATCGGCAATATCGGCCGAGCAAAAGGTATAAAGGCACTTTCGCCCGACCTTATCGGCGCTGAAAACAAATATTTTTCTGCCGATATGCTTCAGTGCCGCACGTCTGACCGCTGTCTGCCGTTCGTCAAGATCGGACACGGTGCCGTCGTCGGCTATTCCTGCCGATGAGAAAAATCCGATATCGATATTAAGCCCCTCGAAGAAGTTTTCCGCTCCGCCTCCGACAAGGCACATATCACGTTCCCAATACTCTCCTCCCGTGAGCACGCACGGAATATGATACTCACTTGCCTTAAGCAGACTGAAAACCGAGTTTGTCACGATTTTTATATTGCGGTATTTCGCTATCAGCGGCACGATATAGCTGCAGGTCGACGAGCTGTCGATAAAAACCGTCATATCGTCGGATAAATACCTCTCTATTTTAGCCGATATCATATCCTTATCGGCAATGTGAAGTGCATCACGTGCCTTGACCGGCAAACGCGCACGGTCGCTTTTATAAACCGCTCCTCCGTGATAGCGTTCGACATAGCCTTCGGCTTCAAGCTCCTTCAAATCCCGCCGCACCGTCATTTCGCTCACATAAAGAATTTTTGAAAGACTCGACACCGATTTTCTCTTGTCGTTTTTCAGTATTTCAATTATTTTTTCCTGTCTTTCGGTCGGCATAGTGTTAATTTCCTTTCGCTGAAATGTTTATTTTTCAACATATCGAACATCAATTGACATTTTCCCGAACAAAGTATATCATATTCACATAGCAAATTCAAGGGAGGATACAACAATGAATTGGTTTGAGGTATTGGTTCAAGCCTTGGGTGTGGGCGGAATTATCGGCAGTATAATTTCGTTTCAGTGCAAAAGCCACGGTAAAATAATGTTTTTCAGAAGTATGAACGAACTGCTTTTCGGTGTTCAGTATGTTTTACTCGGTGCATATACGGGTGCCGGAATGAATTTTATCGGAATATTCAGAAACACGGTTTTCGCAGAGCAGGTCAAACGCAATAAAAGCACGTTATTAGGTCAAATTCTCTTTTCGGTCGGATTTATAATAATGGTTGCTTTCACTTGGAGTGGGCCCAAAAGTCTGCTAATAGGTGTTGCTAAAGTAGGCTCAACCTTCGCCTACGGCTGTAAAAACACGCTTGTTATGCGACTCGTGATACTGCTGACAAGCTCGTCTTGGCTGATATACAACATATTTGTCGGTTCATTAGCCGGTGTGATCAATGAGGCCTTTACACTTTGTTCCCTCGTCGTCGCGCTGATTAGAATAGCGACGGGACATATGGCAACTTCGGAAAATAAGACATAATTTAAGGCGTACACCCAATATGATGAGGTGTACGCCTGTTTTTTAATGTTTTTTGAGCTTTATAACCGCCATTTCATACGGAGGCAATTCTTCGATATTGCCGTAAAGCACATCTAACGCATAGCCGCTTTTAACGGTAAGCAAAGGCCTTTGGCTCTTCGGCGAATAGTTTATCAAAGTGACATACTCGTCGTCGCCGTCACCGTGGCGTGTCATACCGATGTACTTATTATCGTATCCGACAGCAAACTTTTCCTTGGCCTCTTTGAATATCTCGCTGTAAACCTCGTATCTCGAGCCGTCGAAAGCGTCGCTTACGCTTACGGTATTGCGCTCGAGCGGGAAATTGAGATAGTAGACCGTTCCCTTTCCGTATTTGTATTTCGTAAAGAGCGGCAAGCCGCTCTTGTCCTCGGCCAAGCATTCGGCACGGTCGGCCTTTGCGATATAATACCGATCACGTGCATAGGGTATTTCCTTACCGTTGAGCGTAAAGGTGCCCGACTCGAATTTAGTCATAGAGTCGTTTATCGTAAGTCCCGTCAACGCGTTAAAATCGGAAAGGATACCTCTTTCGTTGGATATGTAAAGAGTCGCTCCGTCGTAGACCTTTTGCTTAAGCGTGTCATAGTTGTACGAAGGCATAACGTAGACCCACGTTATGCTCGGCATCAAATAAATCTCGGCATCGGGGATATCCTTTGTCGCATCGGCAAAGCGGAGATTCACACCGGCTTGCTTGGCTAAAACATAAGAAGAGTACATTATTCCCCATTGATCCTGACTTGCGGTGGCCAAGCACACGGCATCCTCTTTAATCGGCGGAAGTTCAAAATCGAAACCGTCAAGAAGCTTTGAAAATCTCTTAACCTCTTCCAAAACCGGCTTTGCATTACCGTCACGGTCGAACATTCCAAGCTCAACCTCGCACATTTGATATTCATACGGCGGCATTTTAAGGTCGACTTGCTCATTGGCACACCACCACATAACGCCGGTTGCGCCGTTTGCCCAATTCGAATAGAGATTAAGTCTCATAAAATCGGCCGAGGTTTCGTTGTCGCAGACCATAGGCCCCATAGTGCCGATTTCCTCAACAAGACACGGCTTTTGTCCGATATCCGAATAATACTTTGTCTCGCAAGTAGCGTGCAAAAGCGTTTGTATGGAGCTTACGCGACCCTCGGAGCAGTGCTGTACCCAAAACGGATACGGATGGGTAGTTAAAACGTCGGTGTTGTCGGCTTGATCCTCGATGCGCCACGCACCGCCCACGCCGAGGCCGCACATACCCGATATTATGGGTCTCGTAGTGTCGGAGGCCTTTATCGCATTGCATATCATCATCGTCCAATTCAATGCCTCGTCACGTCCGTTAGCCGCAAGGAAATAGTTACATTCGTTACCGAGATCCCAAGCATATATCGACGGCTTATCTTTAAACATTTTCACCATACCGGTAACGAACTTTTGCTGGAACATAAGCGCAGTCGGATCGGCGACGGCTCTTTTTCCGTATAATACGGGCGGTATAAAGGCACGTCCGCTCATTCCGCCGGTAAGTATCGCCACAATAAGCTTAAGCCCATACTTTTCGGCAAGATCACACATTATGCCGAAGCGCTCGGCCATAACAGTATCTATATAGTACGGATTATCTGGGATATCGGCATCGTGGAGTCGGTAGTCCCTTACGTTTCTGCTCGGGTCGAGAAGCGGATGTACCGGCTGAAAATCGCGCCAATTCGGGAATACTCTCAAATACTCGATACCGTATTCGGCAAGCTTCGCAAAATCGTTGTCGACAGCTTCCTCACTCCAATCATTCCACATCTCGGTGCCTGCATTGGAGGCCCAATAATTACATCCCAACAAAAAATCATTACTCATATAAAGTAACCTCTTTCATACTAAGTTAATACAATTATAACTCATTGCAAAAAGCGAAACAATGTGATATAATATTAAAAAAACTGTCAAATACTCTTATTTCAGGGAGGTGAAACCAATGGAAATAATATCAATAGGTTACGATTTCAGACACGGCACCGATTTCAAAATATCGCGCCCTTTAGGACTTAACGAATATCTCCTTTTGGTCATACGTTCGACCGCATTTTTCGAGATAGGCAGCAGATGTCTTCATTTGGATCCGGCTTCGGCAATACTCATCGACAAAAGCACTCCTCACTCGTTTTATTCCGACGGCACCGAATTTGTAAACGATTGGATATCCTTCTCTCTTGAAGACAGCGAACGCGAACGTGTTTTAAACAGCGGAATAACGTTCGACATCTTTTTGAAATCGTCCGATGCGCTGTTTTTAGCCGACATCATACGGCTAATGCAAAAAGAAAAGCTCTCCGCCGGGCTTCATAAAAGCGAAAACATAAACTCTCTTTTTAAAATCGCATTCCGAAAAATACACGAATCGTCGGCCTATGCCGAATACGGATTGAAAAACTATGCCGCGCTGAGGTCGGTGCGTGAATATATCTATTCAAACCCCGCGGAAAACTACAATATAGCCGACCTCGCCGCCAAGGTAAACTTGAGCAAATCGCATTTCCAATTACTCTACCGCCGCTTTTTCGGCACAACCCCACTATCCGATGTTATCAACAGCCGTATAGAGTTTTCAAAGCAGCTTTTAAGTTCAACCGACTACTCAGTAGCTAAAATATCCGAGCTTTCGGGATACCCCAACGACATTCGGTTTATAAAGCAGTTCAAGCAGACCGTAGGTCTGACACCGAAAAAATATCGTATCGGAAAATAGACAGAACCGCTTTATGACAAATTGCCGTAAAGCGGTTCTGCTCTTACTACGTATAGAAAATGTCTTCGACGGCTTTATGAAACATACAAGGTCTCAATGCCGTTTTGTTTATCAGTTCGACGAACTTTTCCGCCGACTCTTTATCGACCGTTACGTCGGTTTGATAATCCACACGGGAACCCGATTCGTCTGTGACCTCTATTCCGTACGTCTCGTATTCACCGATATCTTCGTTAAAAAGTCTTTCTTTTACAAGCTTGTATAAATAGCACACGCTTATACCTCCTCGGTTTGTGAATATAAATTCTATTGCTAAGGCGCCGCTTTGCCTTTCACAACTGCATTATAACACAGTTTTTGAGCTTTGTGAAGATAAATATTCACATTTTGTGTAATTTCGTCGTTTTGCCTTATTTCTATCGTTTGATTTGGTAATAATAACGGCGATTTTGTTTTGCATTTACAACAATTTCCCGATTTTAAGCCGTATATTGCCGAAAATCGCCGCAATTCGTCATTTGCCAATGGCAAAAACAATTGATTTATCAATAAGTAAATTATCTTTCATTAAAACGCTGCATTCATAAAAACTGTAACAGATTTTACTATACAACTTTCTTAAATCAATTATTCATTATTCGCCGAAAATCCGATTGAATAAATAATACAAAAAGAAAATCCTACCGAAAAATCGATAGGATTTTTTGGCGGAGAAGGAGGGATTCGAACCCTCGAACCACTTTTAAGGGTTACACGATTTCCAATCGTGCGCGCTCGACCAGCTACGCGACTTCTCC
>CAZWLH010000064.1:0-8959 GCA_964634675.1 uncultured Eubacteriales bacterium | reverse complement strand
GGAAAGTGTGATGTTGGGAATGAGATACTCTCCTTCGTGGCGGTAAGTTCCGCCTATTTGTTCAAATAATGATTTCATTGCAGTTTCCTCCAAATTCATATTTTTAGATTTTTCTGCAATATACCGTACCAATTGTCTTTACCACTTGTTTTCAAAACCTTCGTTACGGCACCTCATCATTTGGCAAAAGGCTCTTTTTTCGAATCCGGTGTACCTTGCACACGCTGAATTTCACTGAATATTGCGAATTGACCGTGTCGATGATGTTGTTACACATGAAAAGTAATTGTGTTTGGAATTTCCATTAGTATATATTTTAACTTTGCGAACATTATTGTGCCCGTCTAAAAAAATAAGAATCTTTTGTCCGTCGGGCAAAAGATTCTTATTTTTAACTGAATCTACTTTGTCGGGTGGGTGAAATCATCTTTAATTGAACCCTAAAAAAATGACGAAAACAGAAATAAATTACATATTCTTTATTGAATTCAATGTCTTCTTTTTTTGCGGCGGCGTTTACGTCCCGATGAATTCAAAATGATTATCGAAATAATAAATGCAGCAGCCAAAAGTATCAAAATGATCAGGAACACATAAAATATCGGCGAATTGAACACAGCCGATGCTCCGCTTTTAAGCTTATGACCGACAAGCATCAAGGTGCTTCGCTCAACATCCTGTGCGGCGGTCAGTGTGACGGTGCCTAAGACCTCACCTGCATATATGATGTCACATTCGCCCAAGACATCGCCTTTTTTGATAGGTGCTTGGAATGAACTGCCGTTCCAGCGAACAGAGGTGGTCACGGTCGAATTATCAGCCGATTTCGGCACGATCGCCGACAGTGCCGCCGACGGTATTGTCGAAACATAGTCGGTGTCCCAGGCGAGCGTTACGGGTGCTTCGGCGATTATTTCGTCGGTGCCGAGTATGCTTTTATATGTGAAATCGTTAAATGCCCACTCATAAAGTGCCTTGGAGTCACCGAATTCGAGTCTGATCTTCTTGCCGCTAACGTCATAAACGGGGCTTTTCATAAGAATACACATATAGTTATATCCGTTTTTTGAGGCAGTGGATATAAGACAGCGGCCTGCGGCATCGGTATAGCCGGTCTTTACGCCGTTGGCGTATTTATAGTAATAGGCTTCGCCTTTATATTTTTCGGCGGTGCACTTTTCGCCGTTGTTGAGCATAAGGTAGTTGGTTGTGGTATATGTTCTTGCCGAGCTTAAATTCGTGGCGGCAAGGGTATATTTTTTGGAATAGCACACCTCTTTCAAAACGTCCACTGCAAGAAAAGCGGTCGTCAGCTTATACATATCGTTGACGGTGGTGTAGTGGTTAAGGTCGTGCAGACCGTGGGCGTTGGCATAATGAGTGCCGGTCATACCGAGCTCGGCGGCCTTTTGATTCATTTTGTTACAAAAGGCATCAATGCTGCCCGAAACGTGTTCGGCGATGGCATTTGCACCGTCGTTGGCCGATGAAAGCAGTAAAACGTAAAGCATCTGCCTGACCGTAAGCTTTTCTCCTATCTTCAAGCCGCCGGTCGACGAATCGGTGCCCTCAAGCGATTTTATCGCATACTCCGATACGGTTATTATTTCGGAATCGAGGTCGCGTGTGTTTTCGTAAAGCACAAGCGCCGTCATAAGCTTGGTGAGTGAGGCAGGGTAGAGCTTTTTATCGCCGTTCTTCTCATAAAGCACCGTACCCGTGTCGGTGTTTACAAGCAATGCACCCTCGGCATCGATCTCGAAATTTGCCGGAGTATAAGCTCCGACGGTCGAAACGGCAACCGAAACGACCGTAATAACGGCCAAAACCGCACAAAAAATCTTCTTTAACACGTGTTTCTCCTTGAAATAGATATATTTTAATAGTATAATACTATTATAGCAAGAAGTGTCTGATTTTTAAAGTATTATTTTGCGAATTTTGGGGTGAAATTTGATGATCTACGTTACCGGTGATATGCACGGCGACGAATCAAGACTTTACGATTCACAGTGGCGCAAGCTCAAGCCCGGCGATACACTGATAGTGTGCGGCGATTTCGGGTATTTGTGGAACGGGGGAAAGCGTGAAAAAAGCACGCTTGAATATTTGGGAAGCCGAAAATTCAATGTCTGCTTTGTTGACGGGACCCACGAAAATTTCGGCAAGATAAACCGTTGCCACGAGACCATTTGGAAGGGCGGTCACGTTCACCGTATCAGCGGAAACCTTTTCCATATGATGCGCGGTCAGATATTCAATATCGAGGGGGTCTCGATATTCACCTTCGGAGGCGGCGAAAGCGACGACCGAGAGCTGAGAAGTGAAGAAGAAAAGGGCATATGGTACCGTGATGAGCTGCCGACACCCTCACAGCTTGCCACGGGTGCCGAAAACCTCGACGATGCCGGACTTAAGGTCGATTATATCATAACTCACGAGCCGCCGCTGCTTGTTAAAAGCTCTATGCTTCTGCGAAAGGGGCTTCCCGAAAAGCCCAACAAGCTCAACGGCTATTTCGAGGAGCTTGCAAAGTCGGTGAAATTTAATCATTGGTACTTCGGCTCACTCCATGAGGACAGGCTTGTCACTGCCGATTATACCTGCCTTTTCGAAAAAATAATACCTCTCGGAAGTAAGGAACAGCCTAAATAAATTAACATATTTAACATAGATTTAACAATTCTTACACCGCAATTTAATCTGATAAAGGTATATTTTAGTTGATAAAGTAAAGTTTTGATGTATTGTCGGAAAGAATGGGTGGTAAAATGAATGAAGTAGTATTTGCCGTTGTAAAGCTTTTGGGCGGTCTTGCTTTTTTCCTTTACGGAATGAACGTTATGTCGGGCGGACTTGAAAAGCTTGCAAAGGGTAAGCTCGAAAAAACACTTATCAAGGTGACGTCGAAAAAATTCCTGGCACTTGTGTTCGGTGCCGGAATAACGATAGCTATACAGTCGTCGTCGGCCTTGACCGTTATGCTGGTCGGTCTTGTAAACTCGGGACTTTTGCATTTCGGACAGACCATAGGCGTGCTTATGGGCTCGAATATCGGTACAACGCTTACCGCGTGGATATTGAGCCTTGCCGGAATCGAGGGTGAAAGCCTCTTCCTCGAGCTTTTGAAGCCGAAGAACTTTTCGCTTGTATTTGCTCTTATCGGTATCATTATGATAATGGTATGCAAGAAGCAGAAGCAGAGAAACATCGGCAACATACTTGTCGGCTTCGCGGTTCTTATGTTCGGTATGGATCTTATGTCCGATGCTATGGAGCCGCTTACTCAGAAGGAGGGCTTCACAAGCCTCCTTACGGCATTCGAAAATCCGTTTGTCGCAGTTCTCTTCGGCGCCGCATTCACGGGTATCATCCAAAGCTCGGCCGCATCGGTCGGTATTTTGCAGACTGCCGCCTTGGCCGGCGGTGTTACCTATAAAATGGCAATTCCCATTATTATGGGTCAGAACATCGGTACCTGCGTTACCGCCGTTCTTTCGAGCATCGGTGTCAGCCGCAATGCCAAAAAGGTCGCCGTCGTTCATATGGCCTTCAACATAATAGGAACCCTGATCTGCCTTGTGCCGTTCTGCATTTTGAGCTATGCGGTCGATTTCCAAATGCTCGAGCGTGAGATATCTCCGCTTGAGATTGCGATAGTTCACAGTATTTTCAATATCTTCACAACACTTGTGCTTCTTCCGTTTACCAAGCAGCTTGAAAAGCTTGCAAATCTTATTGTCAAGGATAAGCCCGAGGAAACGAAGGGCAAGCTTTTGGACGAGCGTCTTATCACCGTTCCTTCGTTTGCGGTTACCAACGCACTTGACGTTGTGGTTGAAATGGCAGAGGTTTCCAAGTCGGCCTTTACAAAGGCGGTGTCGCTTGTCGGTGATTTCGATGAGGAGGTCGCTTCCGAGGTTTCGGGAATGGAAACTCAGCTTGACAATTATGAGGATCAGCTCGGTACATATATGGTAAAGCTTTCGAGTACCGGCGTGTCGGATTCCGATTCCAAAAAGATTGCCAAGATACTTCATACAATTAACGATTTCGAGCGTATAGGCGACCATGCCGAAAACCTTGTCGGTGTTGCGAGAGAGATCAGCGAGAAGCGTATTGAGTTTTCTCACGAGGCTAATAACGAGATCGCAAAGCTGCGTGAGGCTGTGGTCGAGATACTCAATATCACGATCGAAGCCTTTGAGAAGAACGATCTTACCGTGGCAGCCACAGTCGAACCGCTCGAGCAGGTCATAGATAATCTTATATCCGACATCAAGAGCCGCCATGTCAAGCGCTTGCAACACGGTAACTGCACTATTGAGCTTGGCTTTGTGCTTACCGATATGCTCACCAACTATGAGCGTGTGTCGGATCACTGCTCCAATATCGCGGTCGCTATAATCGAGTCACGTCACGGTACCTTTGAGGCACACGAGTACCTCAACAGTGTGAAATCGGATCCAAACAGTAATTATGTGAGAATGTTTGAAGAATACAAGCAGAGATTCGCATTATAATAGTGAAAGCCGTCCTGACGCGCATATTCGGCAGGACGGTTTGTTTGATTTAAAGCTACATTCAACGAAAGGCGGAGAATGATGAAATCACAAAAATCGAATGGCGTAAAGCACTGCAAGGGGAAAGCAGACCGACAGTTCATTTTTAAGTGCACTGCCGTCGGGGTCACTGTGTTTTTGCTTTATTTGTGCATTTTGTATTGGAAAACGGCGGCTTTGTTTGTTTCTGGAGCGATCGGTGCGGCATCACCGCTGATAATCGGCTGTATTGTCGCTTATCCGTTGAATATTCTTATGTCGTTTTATGAAAAATATTGGTTTCCGAATTCCGGAAAAAAGATATTGATAAAGCTTCGCCGTCCGTTGAGTATGGTTTTTGCGATAGTTACGTTGCTTGCCATAACGGCGCTGGTCGTGGGTCTTGTACTGCCGCAGTTCATTGCCTGCGTAAAGCTTATAATCGATGCCTTCCCCGATGCGATGGATGCTACCGCACGCTTTTTGCAAAAGCATCATTTCATAACCGAAAAGGCGTTCGGTTATGTTTCGGGCATTGATTGGGAGGCGTGGCTCGGAAAAGCGGTATCGGTCTTGACAAGCGGAATAGGAAGCGTTGTCGAGGTCGTATTCGCAACCGTTTCGTCTGTCTTCTCGGGAATAGTCACTGCGTTTTTGAGTATTATTTTTGCCGTATATGTCTTGGCCGGCAAGGAAAAGCTCGGCTCACAGGTCGACCGGCTTATGAAGCATTACATCAAGCCGAAGTGGTATGTTAAGGTGAAATATGTTCTGTCGGTATTCAATGATTCTTTCAGAAAATATATCGTCGGACAGTGCCTTGAAGCCGTGATACTCGGCGTGCTTTGTATGGTGGGAATGCTGATTTTGCGCCTGCCTTATGCTACTATGATAAGCGCACTGATTGCACTTACCGCACTTGTTCCGATAGCCGGTGCCTATATTGGCGGCGGTGTCGGCGCGTTCCTCATCCTTATGGAGTCGCCCGTAAAGGCACTGATTTTCGTGATTTACCTTGTTATTCTGCAACAGATAGAAGGCGACGTTATTTACCCCAAGGTTGTCGGTAATTCGATCGGTCTGCCCGGCATTTGGGTCTTGGCGGCGGTCACGGTCGGCGGCGGAATTATGGGGGTCGGCGGAATGCTGCTCGGCGTTCCGATAGCGGCCGCATTGTATCGTCTGCTTCGCAGTGAGCTGAACGGCAACGGTCTGTCAAAGCAAGGCACGGCCGCGGACGATCATTCAAAAGCCGAAGCCGAGCTCGGCGAAGAACAACAAAAAGCATAATAAATATTATAATAAAAAAGCATATCGTGAGCCTTGAATTTCGGTTCCGATATGCTTTTTGTTTTGGGTATCACATTTTCTTAAAGGTTTTAATCCAAAGATTTTTGATCAGCTCATGACCGCTGACGTTGGGATGAACACCCTCTAAGGTCCAATAGCCGACGGGAGCCTTCTCTAATGCACGGTCGAATTCCGGCTGAAGCTCAATAAGCGGCAGACCGTATTTTTCGGAAAGTCGTTTGACAACGGCGCTCTTCTCGTCGACCTCGGTTCTGAAAAGAGTCCAACGGTTGGGACGCTCCTCGGTATTGCAGGTGGCACTGCCGTTCAGCACAAAGGGTGCAATAAGCATAAGCTTCAAATCGGGACAGGCGGCGAATACCTCATCGAGGAGCATGGTGTATATTTTTTCGAATTTTTCGGTGACAACGCCGTTGTCGTGAGCAATCCCGTGCCACACATCGTTCACACCGATGTAAATGCTTGCATAGTCGGGCTTGATATTGATGAAATCGGCCTTTATTCTGGCATAGAGATCAACGATTCGGTTGCCGCTTATACCGCGGTTGATAAATTCATACCCGAGCGGCTTTTCAAGACCGAGAGCACCCTTTATAAGGTAAGGGTACCCGTGTCCTAAGCTGCTCGGATCCTGATAGTCACGTCCCCAATCGGTGATCGAGTCGCCTTGAAACAATATTTTTTCAGACATAAAAATTCTTCCTTTTACAGCATAAGCTGAGATTGCTTTGAACGGTATTCCGACGGGGTATACCCGACAGAGGCTTTAAAGGCACGGCTGAAATGATAAAGACTTGCAAAGCCGCACTTTTCTGCCACCTTGCTTATCGGTGTTCCCGAATTTTTCAGCAACTGCTTGGCCCTCGATATTCTGAGCCTTGTGATATACTGCTTCGGAGAAATACCGAATTCGTTTTTAAACAGCTTGCGAAGATAAACCTCGCTTATTTTCGATACCTCGGCAAGAGTGTCAAGCTCAAGTGTCACCGAGTCGATGTTGTTTTCTATGTATTCGACTGCCAGAATCAGCAAAGGATTGCAGTTTGCGGGTCTTACCTCGGCGGCAAGGCGGCTTATTATATTGTAAAGCACTGAAAGCGATTGTATTCGGTAATCGCTTTTCCTGAGCATAGCAAGACTTTGAAGCTCGTTATAATCGCTTATGTAAGGTTCTAACGACGTCAGAGGGACGGTGTAAAACTCATTTGCGATCGAATTGTCGGAGCAGGAAAAATTTATTACTATGAATTTTCTGGCTGTGTTGCAATGAAGCTCATAGGTCTGCTCGGCAGGAAGCAAAATAGCGTGTGCCGGATCGGATATGAATTTTTGACCGTTATGGATATAGGTCAGCTTGCCGCCCGAAATACTGAACGATACCGCAAACGACGGACGGTCGCACATATGAAATACCTCGCCCTTAGTGAGCGGTACTATCGAAAGTGAGCCGATATCGGTTATGGTCATAGCTTCGAAAGGATTCATATTTTGCCCCTCCTTTTAAGTTTGATTATACCGCATTTTGCCAAAAAGTAAAGACCTTTTTTCGGAAAGAGCCGACTGTAGGTTGCAGAGGCTTGTTCCTAATAATAAAATACAGCATAAAATGTAATGGCGGAAAATCCGCACAACCTGAGGCTTGTATTTTCAAAAAGGGGAGGCGATAACTGTGAACAAGGTACAGCTTACGGTCACGACCGCTACAATGGCAAACAAGGCCAAGGATATATTAAGCTCTGCGGGGATAGTCGGCGAAGTCAAAAAAGCACGTGGAGGCACCGCAGCCGGCTGTCTGTTCGGAGTATATGTGCCGAAATCCGCACTGCCGAAGGCGTTACAACTGCTTAAGCAGGCCGATATAAAGGTGATTTCGGTTAAGGAGGTGAAAAATTGATTTATTTTGACAATGCTGCAACGACGGGTAAAAAGCCGCAGGAGGTCATAAGCTCGGTTAATGCCGCGCTTAAGGAATATTCGGTAAATCCGGGTCGAGGGGGCTATGAAGCCTCGGTCAGATGCTCCGAGGCAATATACGACTGCCGCCGCAGGCTGTCGGATATGTTCGGCGCCGATGCTCCCGAGCGTGTTATATTCACCTCAAGCTGCACTATGTCGCTCAATACGGTCATTAAGGGAATCTGCCGTTCGGGTGACAGGGTCGTGACCTCGAGTATGGAGCATAATGCAGTAGCACGTCCGCTTTATAAGGCAGAGCGCAACGGCACCGAGGTCGACTGCGCCGAGGTCATATTCGGTGACAGTGCTGCGACGGCACGTTCCTTTGAACGGCTAATAACAGAGGATACACGGCTGGTTGTATGTACCCACGCTTCAAATGTTACGGGCGAAATACTCCCGATCGAAAAAATCGGTAAGATATGCGCCGAAAAGGGCGTTCCGTTTGTGGTCGATGCGGCTCAGACCGCAGGAATCCTCGATATAAATATGAAGAAAATGAAAATCGACTATCTTTGTATCGCACCGCATAAAGGACTTTACGCACCTATGGGAACAGGGGTGCTGATATCGCTCGGTGATATTCCCGAAACACTGCTCGAGGGCGGTACAGGCTCTCTTTCCGTGAGCTATGAGCAGCCGCGTGATTATCCCGACCGCTTTGAAAGCGGAACCCTGAACGTCCCCGGTATTATGGGAATATCGGGCGGAATAGACTTTATAAAGCGTGAAGGCAGGGAAAAAATATACCGCCGCGAATCGGAGCTTATATGCTATATCTATGACCGTCTGAAGGAAATAAAGGGAGTAATACTTTATACCGCAAGACCTGTCTTCGGGCAATTTGTTCCGACGCTTTCCTTTAATATCCGTGGCAAATACAGCTCGGAGGTTGCAGAGCTTATGGGAAATACGGGAATTGCGGTGAGAGCCGGACTGCATTGTGCTCCGATGGCGCACCGAAGGCTCGGTACGGTCGATATCGGCACCGTCAGGGTGTGCTGCTCTGCTTTTAATACCAAGCAGGAGGCGGCAAGACTTGTCGAAGCGGTGAAAAGAATAGCCGAAAGTTAAAATAAAGTCAAAAAAAATTACAAAAGTGTTATGATACAATAGATAGGTAACAAAAATAATAGAAAAAACAACTCAAA
>CAZWLH010000063.1:0-8971 GCA_964634675.1 uncultured Eubacteriales bacterium | reverse complement strand
CCTGCGGCCTCTTGAACCCCATTCAAGCGCTCTACCAAACTGGGCTACACCCGGACGACTTGTATATATTACCACACTTCACTACAAATTTCAAGTGTTATTTTCAATTTTTTTAAAATTTTCTGCATTTTTTCAACCTATACCGCAAATATAGCATATTATGTAAATGAAGGCATCAGCCTTACATCAAAAATCAGCAAAAGGAGATAATAATGTCAGAGCTAAAATATAAAGAGTTCACCGAAAAGACCGAAAAAATGCCTAAATCAAAATTCTCGAATGTTCCGCTTGAGGGACTGCCGCTCGCAATGGCATACGTGCCTATGCAGCAATTCGGAGAGCTTTACAGCGAAAGCGAAGCACTTACAAAGGGCACGGCCTTCCCCGATCTTGATAAACCGTTTTGCGGCAGATTTACGGGAGTGCATGAGAAATGAACGACAAAAAGCTCGCACTGCTTTTAAAAATACGCGAAGCACAGTTTTCAATGCTCGAATGTGGGTTATTTCTCGATACCCACCCCGATGACAAGGAAGCCGAAAAAAGATTCGAAGCGCTAAGAAAATCATTTGTAAATTTGACAAAGGAATACGAAAAGGAATACGGAGCGCTGACCTTGAGCGGCGATTTCGGAAATCTCGACTTCGATTGGATAAACGACCCGTGGCCTTGGGAAAAGGAGGCAAACTGAGATGTGGCAATATCAGAAAAAGCTGCAATATCCGATCAAGATCACAAAGCCCGACCCGAAGCTTGCATCACTCATAATGTCGCAATACGGCGGTCCCGACGGCGAAATCGGCGCAAGCCTCAGATATTTGAGTCAGCGATACGCTATGCCCTACGCAGAGCTTAAGGGATTGCTTACGGATATAGGTACCGAGGAGCTTGCGCATTTGGAAATGGTGGGAACCATTGTTTATCAGCTCACACGCAATCTTTCACAGGAGGATATAAACAAAGCCGGCTTTGATGCCTATTTTGTCGATCACACGACCGGTATCTATCCGCAATCGGCCGGCGGTGTACCCTTCTCGGCGCTTGCAATCGCTTCCAAGGGTGACCCGATCACCGACCTGCACGAGTCAATGGCTGCCGAGCAAAAGGCTCGCACGACCTACGACAACATTCTGCGCTACTGTACCGACAATCCCGAGGTCCGCGATGTCATCCGCTTTTTACGTCAGCGTGAAATAGTACACTATCAACGCTTCGGCGAGGGTCTGCGGCTGCTGACAGAACGGCTCAATGAGAAAAACTTCTATGAAATAAATCCGAGCTTCGATAAATAAAAGACGACGGAGACGGCCAAAATCGGCTATCTCCGTCGGTTCTTATTCGGTCATATCCGCTTTCTTCAAAAGCTTCTCTTCCCTTTCGGACATATGATATTTTTCGAACATATCGGGTCTGAGGCTACGTGTTAGCAGCAACGACTGTGTCAACTGCCAATCCTCGATTCTTTTGCGGTCACCCGACAAAAGCACCTCGGGAACCTTCATTCCGTTATATTCCCTCGGCTGAGTATACTGCAGATATTCAAGCAATCCGTTTTCGTGCGATTCTTCAAGCGTAGAGGCGTTTCTGAGTACTCCCGGCAGTAAACGCACGATTGAATCGACGACAGCCTCAGCGGCGATTTCTCCGCCCGAGAGAACGAAGTCGCCAAGCGAAATTTGCTCATCGACTGCATCTTCAACCCTTGCATCAATCCCCTCGTAATGTCCGCATATGAGAATTATATGCTCGATTGATGACAACCGCCTTGCGGTTTGCTGATCGTATCGCTTGCCCTTGGGCGACAGCATTATTTTAAGTGCGTTACCGCCATCGGAAGCGCTTATTGCATCGAATATCGGCTGACAGCGCATTATCATTCCCACCCCTCCGCCGAAGGGTGAATCGTCGATATGCCTGAAGCTTCCGTGTGCGAAGCTTTTTATGTCGATTATCTCGATTTCACAAAGCTCTTTTTGTATCGCCCTTTTAATTATGGGAGATTTAAGAAAGCTTTCAAAGTGTTCGGGAACAATGGTTAAAATCGTAATTTTCACAGGTAAAAACCGCTTTGCCGAGTAAAGACAGCAAAGTCAATCCTTTTCTAAGATAAAAAACGGCAGGAATCACTTCCTGCCGTAAGCTTTAGTGTCGATTATTCGGCAAAGCCGGATTCAACCAAATTTACAAGACCTTCAACAGCCTGCTGCTCGTCACTGCCGTCGGCAATGATACGGATAGCGGTGCCGCCGACTATACCGAGCGACAATACACCGAGAAGAGACTTGGCATTGACACGGCGCTCTTCCTTTTCAACCCAAATCGAGCTCTTAAACTCATTTGCTTTTTGAATAAAGAAGGTTGCGGGACGTGCATGAAGTCCAACCTGATTCTGAACTACAACATCTTTTACGAACATAGTAATTACTCCTTATTGTCTGTGTTGCCGCCGATACAGGCGGTACAGTTTAACCGTAATCAAATATACTCGAGCCTTAAAGGCTTTTCGCATAATGACATTATACCACATTATGTCGGATAGTCAACAACTTGTGAGTGCCGAAATAGAAAGTTTTCGTAAAACGACAAATTGAGCCAAATTTCAAAAACTCGATTTGTGTAATTTTAACATAATATATGTATAACTTTTATACATATGCAATAAAATTTAATTATCCTTTTCGGAAAGCATATCGGGACGCAGCTTTTTTGTTATCATAAGCGACTGCTGCTCTCTCCAAGCCACGATATTCAAATGATGACCCGACATCAGCACCTCGGGAACCGCAACGCCGTGCCAAACCTCGGGACGGGTGTACTGCGGATACTCGAGAAGGCCGTTAAAATGACTTTCCTCGGTGAAGCAGACCTCCTCGGGCAGGACACCGGGAAGCATTCTGCAAACCGCATCGGTAACCACAAGTGCCGGCAATTCGCCGCCTGTAAGCACATAGTCACCAACCGAAATTTCTTCATCGACAATTTCATCAAGCACACGCTGATCGACACCCTCGTAATGTCCGCACAGCAAAACCACCCTATCCAAGGCGGCCAAGCGAACGGCATCACTCTGCTTAAAGGTTTTTCCCTTCGGTGACATATAAATGAGGTACGGCTTCGGCTCACCCTCGGAATAAAGGCTTTGGAAGCAGCGGTAAATCGGCTCGGCCTGCATTACCATACCCTTTCCGCCGCCGTAAGGTGCATCGTCAACACGGTTATGCTTATTTCCGGCAAAATCCCTTATATTATGAGTTTCAACGGTAACATGACCGGCTTTGCGTGCACGACCGATTATGCTCTCGGACAAAACACTTTCGCAAAGCTCGGGGAACAAGGTCAAAATGTCAATCTTCATCGTCGAAGGTTCCTTTTAGAGGTGTTATATAAACTTTTCCGCTTTCAATATCAACCTTTTTCACGAATTCGGGAACGTTGGGAATAAAACACTCCCTGCCGTTATATAAAACGTGCCAAATATCGTTAGCTCCGGTTTCGG
This sequence comes from uncultured Eubacteriales bacterium, assembly GCA_964634675.1. Classification (GTDB taxonomy): domain Bacteria; phylum Bacillota; class Clostridia; order Oscillospirales; family Acutalibacteraceae; genus UMGS172. The sequence continues at coordinate 5,475 of CAZWLH010000063.1, read as the reverse complement.
ACACATCGGTGATCTTGCCGTAAACCTCTGAAGTTTCGGCATCCACACATTCACATCCGATGATATCACTTATAAAAAAGCTACCCTCCGGCAAGCTGCAATCGGCACGGTCGATATAAACCGTCTTACCTCTGAGTGCCTCGGCGGCTTCGATGGAATCAACACCGTCGGCCTTAACAAGACAAATGTTGCCGTGCGGACGCGATTTGACCTTTAATTCACGCTCACCGTTTGCATCGAGAAAAAGCCTCTTAAAATCGGCTAAAAATTCAGAGCTGTCGCACCACGGCTGAACACGCATTTCGCCTCTGATTCCGTGAGTACCGACTATCTTACCTGCCTGCAAGAATTTCAACGGCATAATTGACCTCCTGTTTATATATCAGAATACCCCTCAATAAGAGGGGTATGTTTCTTCAAGAAAAGCCGCGAGATCAATCGATCTCAACGGCGATCTTTTCGTTGTTACGGTTTGCGGCCGCACGCATAACAACACGTATGGCTTTTGCAATCCTTCCCTGCTTTCCGATGACACGACCCATATCGCACTCGGCAACGTGGAGATGATATACGGTGATACCCTCTTCGTTGGGCTCGTCAACGGTAACAGAAACATTTTCCGGCTGTGAAACAAGACCGGAAACAACTGTAACAAGCAATTCTGTCATAGCAATTACTCCTGATTAAAGAACATTGTTCTTCTTAAGAAGATCCTTAACGGTATCGGTAAGCTGAGCACCGTTGGCGATCCACTTCTTTGCTGCGTCAGCATCGATCTGAACGGTAGCCGGCTCGGTCATAGGGTTGTAGTAACCGATGGACTCGATAAAGCGACCGTCTCTGGGATATCTGGAATCGGCAACAACTACACGGTAGAAAGGAGCCTTCTTAGCACCCATACGGCAAAGTCTGATTTTAACCATTGTCTGCACCTCCTGCAAAATAATATATATTTTATGGAAAAACCATTAAATATCACATTTTAAAGTTATCGGGAAGGGTCATACCTCCGGGCATACCCTTCATAAAACGCTTTTTGCCGCCCTTAGAGTTCATCATTTTGAACATCTTCTTCATCTGCTCATACTGCTTCATAAGGCGGTTGACATCCTCAACCTTTTGTCCGCAGCCTGCGGCTATACGCTTACGTCTTGAGGCGTTGAGTATCTCGGGCTTGGCACGTTCCTTGGCGGTCATAGAGGTTATAATAGCTTCGACACGCTGAATCTGCTTATCGTCGATATCCATATCCTTGACCTGATTTCCGACACCCGGCAGCATTGAGATGATCTGCTTGAGATTGCCCATTTTTTTGATTTGCTTGAACTGAGCCAAAAGATCATTCAAATCGAATCGGTTTTCCTCAAGCTTTTTGGCGGCCTCCAAAGCCTCTTTTTCGTCTATCTGAGTTTCAACACGCTCGATAAGCGACAGCACATCGCCCATACCAAGTATACGTGAAGCCATACGGTCGGGGTAAAACTCTTCCAGATCGTCAATTTTTTCGCCGGTACCGATAAATTTTATCGGCTTGCCCGTAACTGATTTGACCGAAAGCGCCGCACCGCCTCTTGTATCGCCGTCAAGCTTGGTGAGAATGACACCCGATATCTCGAGCACCTCATTAAAAGACTTGGCGATATTGACGGCATCCTGTCCGACCATGGAGTCGACAACAAGCAGTATTTCGTTGACCTCAACAGCTTTGCAGATACGCTTCAGCTCATCCATAAGCTCGGTATCGATATGGAGTCGGCCGGCAGTGTCGAGAACAACGAAGTCGTTACCGTAATCTCTTGCGTGCTTGACCGCCTCAAGTGCGGTTTTTTCGGGCTTTTGAGTTCCCTTTTCAAAAACGGGAACACCTATTTTTTCTCCCAAAACCTTCAACTGCTCAATAGCGGCGGGTCTGTAAATATCACAGCCGACAAGCATCGGACGGTGACCTTGAGTTTTAAGTTGCTTTGCAAGCTTGGCACTGTGGGTGGTTTTACCGGAGCCCTGCAGGCCGCACATAAGAATGACCGTGGGAATCTTTGAAGCGGTATTGAGCCGTGCTCCCTCACCGCCCATAAGCTCGGTCAGTTCGTCACGGACGATCTTAATGACCATCTGTGCAGGTGTCAGGCTTTCAAGCACCTTGGCACCGATACTTTTTTCGACGATGCTGTTGGTGAAATCCTTGGCGACCTTATAGTTGACATCGGCCTCGAGCAGTGCCAAACGCACCTCACGCATTGCTTCCTTAAGATCGCTTTCGCTCAGCTTGCCCTTTGAACGGAGTTTTTTAAACGCCGCGGTAAGTTTATCGGAAAGTCCCTCGAATGCCATAATGTCACCTGCCTTACATATCTTCAACAGCCTGTTTCAAGGCTTGCAAATTAACATCTGTTCTGTCTTGTTCGAATGCTTCAAAGGCTTTTTTGAGATTGTCGCTTTTCTTGGCGAAGCCGACGGTGCTCTCAAAGCTTTTCAGCTTGCCGACGGCACGCACGATCGCATCACGTACGCCCTGCCGTGTTATCCCCTCGGTTTCGGAGATCTCGGTCAAAGACAGATCGTCGTAATAATAATACTCGGTCAGTCGGCGCTGCTTATCGGGTAAAAGACCGCCGTAGTAGTCCAAAAGAAGAACCACGTTGAGATCCTTCGGCAATACGCTCACCTCTGTAAAGTATTTTTCATTACAACGGTTATTATACACACAAACACTTTATCTGTCAAGTCTTTTTCTTTACATTTATGAAATTTTTCGAAAAAACTTGACGGCATAGCGTTTTGGACTTATACTATTAAATGTAAAGGAATGTTAATATGAAAAAATTATTTAAGTTTAAATATATTCGTCTGTTTAGTTTGACCGTAATGTGTCTTTTGACTGTCATTTTACCGATGTCGCTGACGGCCTGCGACACCGAGGATTTTAATATATATGTCGGTGTGGATACTCTTCCGAAAACACTCGACCCACAACGAGCCGAAAGCTTCGGTGAGTTGATAATTGCCCGAAACTGCTTTAAGGGTCTTTTTTCGGAAACGGTCGACGGCAGCTTTGTGCCCGAGCTTGCCGAAAGCTATTCGGTGACCGATGACGGCCTTTGCTACACCTTTAAATTAAAGGAAGCGTACTGGAACGATTCTGCCAAAACCGCGGTCACCGCCGACGATTTTCTGTTTGCGCTGACACGGGCATCCGACCCCGAAACGCTATGTCCCTCGAGCGATTTGATCTCGAATATTTCGGGTGCTTCGGAGCGGCTGTCGGGAGACAGCTCGGCTCAACTCGGAGCTCGTGTGATCGACAGTAAAACGCTTGAAATAACACTTGCTTCGCCAAACGAAAATTTTGTGAAAATGCTGACTACCGCCGCCTTCAAGCCGTGTAACCGCAAATTTTTCGAGGGTTGCGGTGGAAAATACGGTCTCGGCACCGAGTATATACTGACCAACGGTGACTATAAGGTTTCAAAATGGTCCGATGGGCGCAGTATAAAGCTCACACTTAATGATACCGAGACCTATGCCCTTGCTCCGAAGGCCGTATTTCTGACCATGAGTACGACCGGCAAAAACAATGTGCAGAGAATAATCGACGGTGAGATCGGCATGGCGGTCAACGGCTTAAACGATTATTCATCTGTCAACAGAAATAGGTTCCAAGTATCGGTATCATATAACAAGAGCTACGCATTGATGTTCAACCGTTCTTCCGAGGTAGGGCAGAACGAGCTGCTCACTGCCGCATTTGCCGAAGCTATCGACCGAAGTGTTGTTTCGGCCAAAATGAGCGATCGGTTCAAGCTGACCGATACTGTACTTCCCGAAGTGACCGAATTCAACTCCGAAGCGGTCACGATTGACACGTCGGTTTGCAAATATGCCTATAATTATGACCAAACGGCTGCGAGAGCGCATTATTTGGAAGCGGTCAAGCAGTTGAAAAACGGCAAGCTCGACGGCTTGACGGTTTTATCGGTCGATACGCCGGAAATCAAGGCGGTTTTATCCGAAATAGTATCACAGTGGCAGCAGTCGCTCGGTGCATACGTCAACATTACGACCGTTTCCTCGGAACAGGAGCTTATTAAAAAAATCGACAGCGGAAGCTATACCGTGGCTTTGGTGCCACTTTTCGGCAGTGCAGACGGAATTATTTCGAGGTTCTGCGATTCCGACTCCGGCTTCTATCGCAATAATCCGGAATTGAACCGACTCAGTGCAAACAGGGATGCCGATACTAAGAGCTTCGATTTTGCCGATTTTTCAAGGAACTGCATTTCGGTTTTATCGAAGGACAGCGGATTGATCCCGACCGTAACGGTGCCGACGGCATATATTTACGATATAACCTACCGCAACGTCGCTTTTTCAAAGCTTGACGGTTCTGTAAGTTTTTCATCCGTTTACAAAAAATAACAATTATAAGATAACTCCCTTTGAGAATAATAATATCGAAGGGAGTGTTTTTTATGAATGACAAACGCAAAAAATTCAATCCTATAAAGCGCGAGCCGGAGGACAACGTCGGAACGGTTTACTGCGGAGAGGACACCGAGGAATACAACAACATATTATCCGAGGATGTCTTTCCTTACAGTCAACCGTTGCCGAGATACCGCAACCGACCCGAGCCGCCGATAATATAACGATAACACAAACGGGAGCGGAACCTTATGATGAGGTACCGCTCCCGCATTTTAAGCTTAAATTGCAGTAATTTTATGGAAGACCTTTTTGCCCTTCTTGATAACGATACCGTCACCCGAAAGCTGAGCCTTTGTGAAGCGCTTTGAAGGGTCGGTGATTTTTTCGTCATCGACCGAAACGCCGCCCTGCTGAACAAGGCGTCTGCCCTCACCCTTTGAGGGAGCAAGTCCGGCAAGAACCATAATGTCAAGCAGACCGATCTCATCGTCGGAGAACATATCGCAGGGAACCGCAGTGTTGGGCATATCGGCATTGGCGGCACCCGAGAAAAGCGAGCGTGCGGTGGCAAGTGCCTTCTCGGCCTCGTCCTCACCGTGGATCATCTTGGTAAGCTCATAAGCCAAACGCTCCTTAACGGCATTAAGCTCACTGCCCTCAAGCTTTTCGTACTCATAGATCTCCTCAAGCGGAATGAAGGTAAGAAGCTTCATACACTTGATAACGTCGGCATCGTCGACGTTTCTCCAATACTGGAAGAATTCGTAAGGAGATGTCTTCTCGGCATCGAGCCAAACAGCGCCGTTAGCGGTTTTGCCCATCTTCTTTCCCTCGGAATTAAGGAGCAAGGTAATGGTCATAGCGTGGGCATCCTTGCCGAGCTTTTTACGGATAAGCTCGGTTCCGCCGAGCATATTCGACCACTGATCGTCACCGCCGAACTGCATATTACAGCCGTATTCCTTGAAAAGATGATAGAAGTCATAGGACTGCATTATCATATAGTTGAATTCAAGGAAAGAGAGACCCTTTTCCATTCTCTGCTTATAG
>CAZWLH010000062.1:0-9349 GCA_964634675.1 uncultured Eubacteriales bacterium | reverse complement strand
GAATTATCTATAACTCTGTCGAACAGACGGTCATATTTTAATATCCATCTGTCCCATTGCAAATTGGGAGATACCTTTATAACCTCATCAATGTCGACCCACTTAAAGCGAACACCCAAAAGCTTCGAATATATGTCGGCTATGTCGCACCACTTTAAGTTCTGAGCGGAAGAAACGGTGAAGCAACGCTTCATAGCATTTTGCTTGAACAGAAGATGTGCTATGAGCTTGCCGGAATTCCCCGCCCAATCGAGGCCGGCGGTAAGGTTTTTCATAAGTTCGGGCAACAGCACAGCTCGTCCGTTTTCGGCACAGTCAACGACGGTTCTGCCGCTTGCGGTTGCAACGTCAAAACGCCTGTGCGAAAAGGATATGACAGGTCTTATAACGGTCCAGTTATCGGTATTGCCGACATTTGCTATATAATCCTCACACTTTGATTTCGGAACCGCATAGTTTTCATTTTCAAGAAAATCAGTATCGGTAACCGTGTCGTAAAGGCGCAAGGAGGACTCGGTCAAGGGACGGTCACTTTCCGCATAGACACGGTAGGACGACACAAAAATCAAATGATCGGTCTTTCCCGACAGAAAAGTGTGGGTCGGGATATACGACTCGAGCGAGCGGTAAAGCATAAAGTTGACGATACCGTCATAATGCCGACCGTTCAAAAATTCTGTCAGGTATTCATAAGTCACATCGGCCTTTATATAGTTCAAAGCAGAACCGTCGGAGGCTTTGTCCTCCAAGCAAATCACATCGACCGAAACGCCGAGCTTTAAAAGCTCACGTGCGGTATATGTACCGAGCGTTCCGCCGCCTGCAATCATCAATACTTTTCTGTCAGTCATAATTATTTGGTGCAAGCCTTCAAAATGAGCTTGTGCAATGCCCTTTCGTATTCATAGGTATAGGGGTTGGTCTTCTCTCCCCTTACATATTCGGCAAAAGCCGTAAACATCGGGATATAGCGGTCGGCAACTTCGGTTTCATAACGGTCACCGCGTTCGTGCCAGCCGCCCTTAAAGGCTTCTCTGACACCGGTAAACTGCGCCGAGACCATACCCTCACGCTTGGGTGCGATCCATTCCAACGGCTTAAGCTCAATGGTACCCTTGGTTCCGCTGACGACCAGCTGTCTGCGCTCAAAGCCGCCAATTTCGACGGCAGAGGTCTTAACAAAGGATACGCCGTGAGGATATTTGAAAACCGCCATTCCGAAATCGTCGGTCTCAACACCGCTGACACCCGAGGAAGTGCTGAGCGGAATGACCTCGTCGGGCTCACCCATTATCCCGAAAACAAGATCAACCAGGTGACAGCCGAGGAAATACAGCATACCGCTCGGATAATTTCCGAGCCAGGTACGCTTGTCGGCCGGGTGGGAACAGTTCATCTGCGCCTCGACCGAGATTATATCGCCAAGCTTGCCGTTTGCGATATCCTCTTTAAGCTTAAGCACGGCAGTGTTATAGCGGTACATATATCCTGCCGAGAAGACCTTTCCGGTCTTTTCCATAGTATCTATCAGTCGGTCAAAATCCTCATCCGAAACACCGCCGGGCTTGTCCATCTGCACGTGAAGTCCCTTTTCTGCGGCCATAAGCGCATATTTTGTAAGTGCTCTGTCCTCGGTTTCAATGCAAACGGCTTCAAGTCCTTCATAATTGAGTATCTCATCGACCGTCATTTGAGGTATTCCGTCATAGAAATACTTTTGACCCTCGTATGAGTAAGGCGCGAGGTTAAGGCTGTCCTCGGGGACTATCGCATATCCGACGATATCAAAAACATCGGACATATTCTTAAGTGTGCCCATAGTGTTACCGGCGTGGTCGTGACCGACACCGATCTGTGCTATTTTAATCTTTTTCATCACATATTCCTCCAATCGAACTGTACGACGATCGGGAACTTTTTGTCGTTGGCCAAACGGTCGTAAACCTCATGGCAATCGTGAGGATCGTGTGTTTCCTCAACAAGGCAGGCAACGTCGATTCTCTTTCCCGAGATAAGGCGGAACATCGCGTTCACATCATCACGGTGAGTAAACCAACCGGGATGTGACTCCTTCTCGGGACGCGCAAGGGTATGTGCGCCGATAACCGTGATGCCGGGTGCGTGTATTTTACGGTAATAGTCGACCGTAAAGTCGGAATTTCTTGTGCAGCCGAGCAAAGCGACACGGCCGTATTTCGCCATACAGTCAAGAGCCTCGTTGAAGCCGGCACCGACACCTGTGACCTCGATAGCAACGTTGACACCGCCGTCGGTTACCTTTTTGACCTGTTCGGCAAAGTCGGGCAAGGTCGGGTCAAAAGCATAATCCGCACCGTTTTTTAAAGCTATCTCTCTGCGGTCGGGATTGGGGTCTGCGGCGATAACTGGAACCGCACCTGCGGCCTTCAAAAGCTTTACGGCAAGCATACCGAGTATGCCGAGTCCCATAACAATGGCACTCTCGCCCATTTCAAGCCTTGTTTTTCTGATAGCTGCCATAGGAAAGGTCGCGATAAAGGACATCGCACCCTCTTCAAACGATACGGAATCGGGCATTTTTACGATCTGTTCTTCATTGACAACATTATACACCTTATGGCTACCCCAATAGCAGAGCACACGGTCGCCGACGTTAAGACCCTTTACCTCACTGCCGACTTCCGTGACAATACCGGTGCTGTTATAGCCGGAATATCTCGGAAAGCTGTAAGAAGCGCCGCCTCTTGCATTGATGTTGGGGTCACCTATGAGGTTGGCACGCTCGGTACCGCAGCTTATGGTCGAAACCACGGTCTTGACCTTGACATCGTGTGCGCCGACTGCCGGTACGGGCATATCGACAAGCTGAGCATTATAGGGTTCGATGAAAGCGATCTGTTTACAATTCATAAAAAAACCTCCAATAGTTTATAACTTGATTTTATCACATTGACAAAGACCGTAAAAGATGATATCCTATAAAAAATGAGGTAAAATTCTATAATTTTCGGAGAAAGAACAATGACCGATTTCGATTTCGCCAACAGCTTCTATTTTCGCAATATAACCTTCGACACATGCCACTATACCGACAACCGCTCGGGCGCACCGTCGCACTATTTCGCTTATATGATAAGCGGTAACTGTAAAGTCGTGACCGCCGACAGTACGGTTGAGATAAAAAAAGGTGACATTTTCTATATTCCGCTGAATTGCAGCTATCAGTCATATTGGAACGGCCGACCGATCATAAGCTTTGTATCCTTAGGGTTCCCCTTTATGCCGAACCGAGATAACAAGGATTTCCCCGCTCAGGTAATAAATACCGACAAAGCCAAGCGAGATACGATGCTCAAGCTCGGAAACACAAAAAATCCGACACCGCTTGATATCGGAATTTTTTACTCACTCGTCGGTGAGCTGATGCCCGATATGGTGCACCGAAAGCACGACCGCCAAAGCGAGCTTGTCAGCAAGGCTAGGCGCTGTCTCGAGCAAAATCCCTTTGCCAAGACCGCCGACATCGCAAAGCAGGCCGCAGTGAGCGAGCCGACACTTTACAATGCCTTTAAGAAAGCCTCCGACGTTTCGCTGAACGAAATGCGAAACCGAATCATATCCGAAAAAGCACGTGATATGCTGATAACGACCGACCGCTCGGTCGAAGAAATAAGCGATATGCTCGGCTTCAGCTCGACGTCATATTTCAGAAAAGCACTTCACCGCCACTTTAATATGACACCGAGCGAGCTGAGACGTAAATACAGAATATGATCAGCTTATCTTCATATGATCCCGGATGATCTTGATATCCGAGAGAAGCGGCTGAAGCGGAGTTGCAAGCTCGTCATACTCGGGCACGCAAAGATACATCACGCAGCCAAGCTCACCGCCGACTCTTCTGAGCAAGCCGCAATTGCCGCCGCAAAGGAACAAGAACGGAATATCGAGCTTTTCCTTTAAAACCGTGATGGTCTTAAGGCTATCCAACTGCTGCTCCAAAGTATCGGCCTGGATAACTATCTTGCAAAGGTCGGCACCGCGTCTCTGCTGTTCGAGTGCAATTTCCACAACGGTATCGGTGTCCATATATTTATGGGTGTGTGCCGACATAAGAACCTTTGCGCCCTTTTCGTGTATGCGCTCGATCAAAGCCATCTGGCGCTTGATCGCATCCTCATCTCTTGCAACCTCATCGGGCTGAGGATCATAAAAATCGCACATAACGTCGCAAAGGTCAAAGCCGTGCTCTGCAAGCTCGACCATTTCCTCGGCAAGAACGTCATCGGTCTTGCCGGTATTTTTGCCGTAGCGGTAGTTTGTGACATATGTGGGAAGACCCTTGGCCGAAGAATAGCTCACAAGGTCGTCATAAACCTCGGCAGTACGGTATTCGGGGCAAAACTGCTCAAACTGAATACCGTAGGCCTCGGCACCGCCGAAATAGCAAACATCCATAAGATGCTTTATTCTCACAGGGTTATCCGCCTGAACCATAGCCGTCAGGACGGCTTTTTCATTACCAAAAAAACTCTTTTTCACAGTTAGCAAGACCTTTCTGCGGCGTTACGTCCGCCGTCAATCATAATGTTTTCGCCGTTAATAAACTGACCCTTGTCCGAAGCGATAAAGAGAACGAGATCAATGATCTCCTGCGGCTCTGCGGCTCTGCCGAGCAAGGTTTTCATACTTGCCATTGCGGCACGTGTGAGAACGGGTCCGGGAGATACGCAAACACAGCGTATGCCATATTTAGAACCGAACTGAGCAACGGATTTTGTCAAGCCGTACATAAGACCTGCCTTGGAAACCGGATAATCCATTCCGTAACCGTCGCCCTCTGCACCGGTGATGGAACCGATGTTTATGATAAGACCGCTCTTCTGCTCTCTCATCTGCTTTAAAGCGGCATGTGCGAAATAGAACGGGCCTTTCAAGTTGAAATCGATTCCCCAATCGTATACATCGATCGGAACGTCGGGGAACTCGGGATATTTCTCACGGTCGACATTGAGCATTCTTCTTGCGGTACCGCCGGCAAAGTTGCAAACGATATCGATACTGCCGAAGGTCTCAACAGCGGCGTCTCTTGCGGCGCAGACCTGTGCATAGTCTCTTACATCGCAAATAACGGCAAGTGCTTTTCCCTTGCCCTTTGCATTGATCTCTGCGGCCTTTTCTTTGAGAACGGCCTCATTGATATCGCACATAACAACATTTCCGCCGAGGTCGGCAAAGTTCTGTGCGAACAGAAGTCCCATACCGGATGCGGCGCCTGTTGAAATGGCTGTTTTACCTGTAAAATCCATTAAAAATCACTCCTAAAAAGTTTATAATTATATTATAAAAGCAAAGCTTTATAATGCAATAGCCAAAACAGTATAACTTTGATGTTTTTGATATTTTTTCGGGCAAATATATTGAAAAAATTAAACTAAAGTGGTACAATACCGAAAAAAGGAGGTGCGATATGCCGAAAGACATAACGGTTACCGATATTTGCAGGATACTGACCGTTTATTCGCCGAAAGGCCGAAACGACACCGTGAACGAGCGAAAACATTACGGAATTTCCTTTTGCACCGAGGGGCAGATAACCTACACCCACAACGGCCGCACCGCAGTTTCCGACCCCGAACACGCCGTTTTGCTTCCGAAGGGGCAGACATACAAGCTTTACGGCAACAGGACAGGTGCTTTTGCGGTGATAGATTTTAAGTGCACCGAGGTGCTGTGCGACACCGTCGTACCGATCGAAATACACAGTCCCGAGGGTTATATGCGTGACTTCGAAAAAATGAAATACCTATCACTGTTTGACGGCAACAAGGCCGAGATAATGAGTATTTTTTACCACATCATCTATAAGCTCGGCTCACAGAACGCACCGAGCCGTGCGATAATGCCTGCGGTAAAATATATCGAAAACAATTACTGTGACCCATCGCTTTCGAACGAAGAGCTTGCACGTCAGTGCAGAATAAGCGAGGTCTATTTCAGGCGGATATTTACCGAGCACTACAAAATGACACCAAAGCAATTTATAATCGATATAAGAATAAACAAGGCTAAGCAGCTTTTGTCAGAGGGAAAGCTCAAGATTAACGCCGTCGCCGCACAGTGCGGATTTTCGAATCAATACCATTTCGACCGCGTATTCAGAGAAAAAACCGGTGTGACACCGTCGGAATATATGAAGCAGAACCTTGTGCTTAAAATATAGTCAATAAGAAAGTAGCGGTGCCGAGCCGTCATCCTCGGCCTTGCGAATCGAGAGTATTTTAACCGAATAACCGCCGCCGTTTTCGTTGGGCACCCTGACGGTATCCCCCGCTCTTTTACCGAGGATCGCACGACCGATCGGGGATTCCTTGCTGACACGGTGCTCAAGCGGATTTGTTCTGACCGTTGTAACAACCTGAACCGTTTCGGTCTCATCGTCATCGACAAACAAAAGCTCTATATAATCGTAAAGTCCGACCTCATCAGAGCTTGAAGAGTCTTCGATAATCCGTGCGGTCTTGATCATTTTTTCCAAATAGCGCATACGGCTTTTGTTGCGGTTAAGGGCCTGCTTTGCGGCCTTATACTCAAAATTTTCACTGAGGTCGCCGTGTGAACGTGCAAGCTGAACCTCTGCTATTTGCTCGGGCATAAGAGTGAGCTTTCTGTAATCAAGCTCCTCCTGCATTTTTTTGATATCAAGTGCCGTCAGCTCATTATTCATTCGAATGTCCCCTTTTCTTTTTCTAAATTATACCAAATTTAAATACATTTTTCAACCGTTAAATAACATTAAAATCGAGGAGTGTTTTTATGTACCGTTTTCCGAAAAATTCCCGTGTTTGCTTCATCGGAGACAGCATCACCCACTTAAATCTTTCCTTGGCATATATCGTTGACTATTACCGAAAGAATCTGGCAGACAACAAAATCGAATTTTACAACTGCGGAATATCGGGCGGCACCGTATCGACCGCACTGTCTGCTTTTTCTGAGGATGTACTTCCCTTTTCTCCCACGCATACCGTCGTTTGCCTCGGTATGAATGACTCTATGAGGGATTTTTTGAATTCACCCAAATCCGAAAAGTACGGCAAACTCACTAAGGCATACCGGGACTACAAAGAAAACCTCTCGAAACTTGCAGACAAAATAGAAAGTGCAGGCTCAAAGCTCATTCTTTGCACTCCTACACCGTATGCCGAATATGTTAACAGCAGCCGTGAAGCACTCAAAGGCGGTGCTGCACTGCTGTTGGGATATGCCGAATACGTTCGCCGCTTCGCTTCTGAGCGCAAATTGCCTCTTTGCGACTATCATTCATACATAACAGAGAAAATGCAGACCGAAAAGCTGTACGGTGACGACCGAGTTCATCCGCTTGGGCGTGGCTTTTGGCGTATGGCCGATTGTTTTCTTAAGTTTCAGGGATTTTCTCTCGGCGACATGGAACCGCTCTCGGCAGAGGTCGGAGAATGGCACGCAGCTGTTCTTAAAATACGTGATACAGTCGCCGCCGAGCACTTTGTTTTGAATGACGATTTTTCGAAAACACCCGAGCAGCGAATGAAGCTCATCCGTGAATTTGCGGCTGAAAACCGCAAGGGTGCCGAATATGAAACTATGCTTGCGAGGAACTATTCCGAAACAAAACCGCTGATGGATAAATATATAAAATTCGCAAAGGAATTTATGAAGAAATAAATATATCAAAACGATTGCAATTGCAATAAATATATGATATACTGATGAAAAATTGCAAATCGGAGTTGGTATTTATGGAAAGACCCGTAACAGGTGAAGAGATCATAAAGGTGACCGAATATGAGGTTCTCGGCAAGCTTCCTGACCCGTTTGTATTCGATGACGGAACAAAGGTCGAATCGGTCGACGATTGGGAAAGGCGCAGAGCGGAAATATACAAAACCGCCGTCGAACTGCAATACGGTACACAGCCGCCGAAGCCCGAGGTTTTCGAGTATGAAGCTTTAAGCGAAAACTATAAAGACTCCTGCGTGTCATATAAAATATACTCGGGAACCGCATTGAAGCAGGTATCCTTCAGTGTCAAGATTTTCAGACCGAATGTCGACGGCAAGGTTCCCGTTATTATCGACGGTGACGGCTGTTGGGCATATTCTCACGACAAGGACTATATCTCGGCAATGACCGACAACGGTATCGCCTTCTGCATATTCAACCGCCTTGAGCTTGCACACGACATCAAGAGTGAGGGTCGCTCACACGGTGCTTTGTACGAGGTTTATCCCGAGCTTGATTTCGGAAGCATCGCCGCCTGGGCGTGGGGATATTCGAGATGTGTCGATCTTTGCGAAAAGCTCGGATTCATCGACCAATCCGCAATAGCCTTTACTGGTCATTCAAGAGGCGCAAAAACAGCTATGTTAGCCGGCGTTTTGGATGAAAGAGCGGCTATCGTCAATCCCAACGAAACCAACTGCGGTTCTTGCAGCTGCTACCGCATACATATGAAGCAGCTTTGTGAGGACGGCGTTGAACGCAGAAGTGAGCGTTTAAAGGATCTCGGTACCAACTTCCCGTTTTGGATCGGCGAAAAAATGCAGGATTATCTTGAGCGTGAGCAGGTGCTTCCCTTTGATGCACATTATCTTAAGGCACTTGTCGCTCCGAGAAAGCTTTGCGTATTCGAGGCCGCAAGCGATGCTTGGACCAACACTGTCGGCTCGTGGCAGACGACCTTAGCGGCAAAAGAGGTATTCAAGCTTTACGGCAAAGAGGATAACCTGATTTGGTACTATCGCACGGGTACTCACCGCCACGACGTTTGCGATATCAAGCAGCTTGTAAAGGTCATAAAGCTTCATACCGATAAAACTCCGCTTGACGACACGTTTTTCAAAACACCGTTTAAGGAGCCCGAGCTTATCTTCGATTGGCGATGCCCCGAAAAATAATTTTTTACACCGCTTCGGCTTGAGGCGGTGTTTTTTAGACTAAATTTCACTTGAAAAGAACCCGTTTCGGTGTTATATTTAATAGAAACGAATGATTAGGAGTCAAGAAAAATGACCGAAAAAGAATTAAGAGAGATAAAACGTCGCTTCAGACCGGAAAAAACCAATATTTTAAGCATCAAGGGCTGTCTTGTCAATTCCGAAAACAAGATCGTCACACGTCTCGACCAGCCTATGGCAAGCTGTACCGTCGAGGAAAGCGAACGCTTACTCGGCATAATGAAAAAAACGCTTTCAGGCTCTTTGGGAACCAATTTGCTCGATTTGGAATTCACCGCAAAGCAGGTTATGGAAGGCCCGGAAAATAAGCTTCTCAGAGACCTTAAGGACTCAAAGCTTCATAATGAAGCGCTGCTTGAAGAGTTCTATCA
>CAZWLH010000061.1:0-9457 GCA_964634675.1 uncultured Eubacteriales bacterium | reverse complement strand
GAGGATATCCTCGGCCTGCAAGCTGCTGACTACCACCGATATGACGGTCACCGAAATCGCATCAAAGGTCGGGTTTTCGACCTTACGCAATTTTAACCGCGTTTTTACCGCTATGATGAACACTACACCCACCGCTTATCGGGAACAGTATTACGGCAGCAAGGTGTGATTTTCGAACCGTGACATAAATATTTATAATATGCGGCTCTGCGTCGGCAGAGCCTTTTTTTAGATTTAAAAGAAATTTTGTCCTCTTTTTATTATCAAATTAAAACATATACTTGAAATGTCAAACGCAATGTGCTATAATTATAAAAACAATAAAAAAAGGTAATTTATTCTGTGCAGTTTGCACAACAAACGGCAGATATTTACCTCAATATATTTCATTGCAGAGGATGGTCAATATGAATCAGTTCGACATCAACAACATCAAAAGCATAGCTTTGCTCGGTCACGGTTCGTCCGGAAAGACAACTTTGGCCGACTCAATACTTTTTTCGGCCGGCATTACCGACCGAATCGGCAAGAGCTCCGAGGGCTCGACGGTTATGGATTTCGACCCCGAGGAAAAGAAGCGCGGAGTTTCGGTTTCGACGGCGGTTTATCAGTTTGAATATAAGGACAGGAAAATAAATCTTTTTGACGCTCCCGGTCTTTTCGATTTTGCCGGCGGCGTGAGTGAGGCACTTACCGCCGCAGACAGTGCGGTCATCGTGCTTTCGGGTAAATCGGGTCTTAACGTCGGTTCGCAGATAAACTTCGACCAGGCAAGGGCGGCAGGTGTGCCGACGGCCTTCTTCATAGGTAAGCTCGATTCGCCGAGAGCCTATTTCTACCGTGTTATTTCGACACTTACGGCGCATTACGGCGCTGTGATATGTCCGGTCGTTATTCCGTATGTCGAGGGCGAGACCGTTGTGTCATATGTTGACCTTATCGACGGTAAGGCCTATAAATGCGACGGAATAAACTACACCGAAACCGATATGCCGCAGAGCGACGATATAAGCAATATGCGTGACGTTATGCTTGAGGCGGTGGCAAGTGTTGACGAGGCACTTATGGAAAAATATTTCGGCGGTGAGGATTTCACGGCCGATGAGATAAAGCAGGCGCTTAAAAAGGGTATGATATCGGGTGATATATGTCCTGTTTTCGGCGGCGTTAATCAGACGGGCGAGGGCGTTGCTCTGTCGTTTGACATTCTGTCGCAGATCGCACCGTCGGCGGCCGACCGTGAATATGCGGTCAAAAACGGCGATGCCGAGGGTAAGGCCGGCTGCAATCCGAGTGCTCCTGCGGCCGCAGTGGTGTTTAAAACGATTGCCGACCCGTTTGTCGGAAAGCTTTCGTATTTCAAGGTGATAAACGGAAGCATAAAGCAGGATATGAAGCTTATAAATATGCGTACCGGTGCAGAGGAAAAGCTCGGAAAGCTGATGTGGCTCAAGGCCGGAAAGCAGGAGGATGCCGCTTTTGTCGGCGCAGGCGATATCGCATCGGTTGCCAAGCTCGGCAACGTCAGAACGGGCGATACGCTTTGTGCGGCCGGCTCATCGGTTGAAATAATCGGTGCAGAATTCCCGAAGGCGTGCCTCTCAATGGCTGTCAAGGTCGTTAAAAAGGGTGAGGAGGAAAAGGTCACCCAAGGCTTACAGCGCCTTTGCGAGGAGGATCCCACGCTTTCGTTCTCGACCGACAAAGAAACGAGAGAACTTATCCTTTCGGGTCTCGGCGAGCAGCATTTGGATGTTGTTTCGTCAAAGCTCAAGCTGAAATTCGGCGTTGAGGTAGTCCTTGAAGCGCCTAAGGTCGCTTACCGTGAGACTATACGCAAAAAGGTCAAGGTACAGGGCAGACACAAGAAGCAGTCGGGCGGTCACGGCCAGTTCGGCGATGTTTGGATAGAGTTTGAGCCTTGCGACAGTGAGGAAATGGTATTCTGTGAGAACGTTTTCGGCGGAGCGGTTCCGAAGAACTTCTTCCCGGCGGTCGAAGCGGGACTTCGCGAGTGTGTCAAAAAGGGTACTCTTGCCGGATATCCTCTTGTGGGACTCAAGGCAACATTGGTCGACGGCTCTTATCATCCCGTCGATTCCTCCGAAATGGCCTTCAAAATGGCGGCGGCGGTCGCCTTTAAGGCAGGCATCCCCGAAGCCTCACCGGTTTTGCTTGAGCCTATCGGAATACTTAAGGTTACGGTTCCCGATGACGTTATGGGTGACGTTATCGGTGATATAAACAAGCGCCGCGGCAGAGTTCTCGGAATGAATCCTGCCGAAAACCGCAAGCAGGAGATAATCGCCGAGGTGCCTACCTCGGAAATGGGAGATTTCCCGACGGCGATGCGCTCGATAGCACAGGGAAGAGCATCGTTTGATTTCGCCTTTGAGCGCTATGAAGAAGCTCCTCCGTTTGTTGCTCAAAAGGTCATAGCCGAAAAATCCGAACAGTAAGCTGTTAAAGATTGATCCCGACCGCATATATGCGGTCGGGATCGGTTTGTTGTATCGTCTGATGTAGCTGACGGCCGTGTAGTCGATGTGTGCAAAGCGGAAAATAATTCGGCTGAATCAGTCGTCGCCGCTTTGACCGTTGTCAAAATAGAAAAACTCTTTTTTACGGGTTTCATCGGCCTCGGCGGCCGCTTCCTTTTCGGCAATGCGGCGGTCGTGCATATCTAAAAGATCCGAAACGATAAGCTGAATCGTTGCGGCAATCGGTACACCCAAAAGGATGCCGAAAAATCCGAAAAGTCCGCCGCCGACCGTTATGGCCATAAGCGTGTAGAGGGGCTGGATTCCGACGCTGTTTCCGACTATCTTGGGCTGCAAAACATTGCAGTCGATCTGCTGAATGACAAGCACTGTTGCGGCAACTATTACGGCACTCAGAAATCCGTTGGTGACCGAAACGAAAAGGCAGACCACGATACCGCTGATTATCGCACCGAAATATGGCACAAGGTTGGCCAAGCCGACCGCAACACCGAAGAGCGGAGCATAATCGACACCGATGATGAGAAAGGCAACGGTGCAGGCCGCCGCAACTATAAGGGCATCAATGAGAACACTGTATATGTATGTGTAAAAAATACCCGATATCTTTGAAAGATAGTTATGGAAACGGTGCACGTTTTTTCTTGAAGTGAATACCGACAAAAATCTGCCGACCGAATGAATGAGCGTTTCACGGCTCGAAAGCATATATACCGAAGAGAAAACGGCAAGTATGACCTCGATGACCGCCGAACCGGCCTGATATACACCGTTTGCAACCGAGCTGAGCTGATCGAGATTGATACGCGTGAGGTATTTTTCGATTTTTAAGGCTTCGATTATCGAGTTGGGGTCAAATCCGAATATGGTGCCGTTTTCATCGCAGTGCGAAAGCAGGAATTTGCTTATTTTCGAATAATAAAATTCTCGGTTTTCGTAAAGATTTATAATGCTTTGAACTATCCAAGGCAGGATAAGAGCCAATATAACGGCTATAACGGCAACGCCCAAAATATAGACGGCGAGAACCGACAGTCCCCTTGAACGGCGGTTGAAAAACGAGCCTTCCTTGGTCTTTTTCAAGAGCTTCTCGATCTTGACACAAGGGACGTACAGCACAAAGGCAATGGCAAAGCCGGCGATAAACGGACTGAGTATCGAAATAAATTTCCGCGCCCAAGCCCACATATCGGGGAGCGATGTCAGCAGCTCCTTAAAAATAATTACCGCCGCGGCGAAAAAGAATGCCGTTATCCACATTGACAACTTCTTATGTTTTTGGTAAAATTTCATTATTGACCCTCACATTTGAAAATCCTTTATAATATTATAGCAAATACGGTTTGCTAAGGCAAGAACTTTTGCTTTTTTGAACCGATAATTCGAAAGGGGAAGCATTATGCGGCTTACCGATCCAAAAACAATTAAAGAGGTATTGACAAAAAACGGCTTTTCGTTCAAAAAAAGCCTCGGGCAGAATTTTTTGATAAATCCGAGCGTTTGCCCGAAAATGGCCGACAGTGCCGTGGCATTAGGCGAAGATGCCGTTCTAGAAATAGGTCCCGGAATAGGCGTGCTCACCGCCGAGCTTGCAAAGCGTGCCGAAAAGGTGCTCTGCATCGAAATCGACGAGCGACTTCGTCCCGTCCTTCGGGAAACCTTGGCCGAATACGACAACGTCGAGGTAATATTCGGCGACTGTATGAAGCTTGACCTTGCCGCGATAATCGAGGAACGGTTCAAGGGCAAAAAGGTCTCGATCTGTGCAAATCTGCCTTATTATATAACCTCACCCATTATAATGATGCTTCTTGAAAACCGACTGCCGATAACGTCGGTCACGGTTATGGTTCAAAAGGAGGCGGCCGACCGCATATGTGCCGCTGTCGGAAGCCGTGAATCGGGAGCAGTCACCGTTGCTGTCGATTATTACAGCACTACCGAAATACTGTTCAAGGTTATGAGGGGATCGTTTATGCCGCCGCCGAACGTTGACAGCTCGGTCATTCGGCTGGAAATCCGAAAAGAACCGTCGGTCTCGGTGTCTGACGAAGGCAAATATTTTGAATTTGTGCGTGCGGCATTCGGGCAACGCAGAAAAACACTTGTGAATTCCGTGTCGGCACTTGGGAAATACGGTAAAGCCGATGTACTGCAGGCAATAGCCTCGGTGGGACTTGATGCGAATATCCGTGCCGAGGCGATGACCGCCGAGCAACTGGCCGCCGTGTTCGAAGAATTGCAAACCGCTAAAGCATAATGTAAACAAGTGCCATAAGCAAAAGCTCATCGGTGTCCTCGTTCGACAGAAGAAATATCAGCACGATTATCAGCAGCACGTCACTGTCGATCGCAATGTTTTTGAAGTTGAACAGCTTCAAAAGCTCAAAGCCCTTGAGCTTTCCCAAAATCCCCTTGCTATGAGGCTCCTTGCGGTCAAGTGCGACGGTCGAATCACCTTTTTCGGAAACTGCTTGCCGCTTTGCTATGTTATCCTCGGCGTTTGGCGGTGCGACAGGCACTCTGCGGTGCGGTTGTCCGCCTTTAACCGCCATATCGGCTCTTTTCTGCATTTCACGCAATCGCCGTTCGGCATCGCGCTGCATTTCGGCTATGTCGTTTCGGCTGCCGTCGGGCATTGCCATCACCTTTCTTTACAGAATGTCGAGCAACCCCTGCTCCTTGAGTATCGGTATCAACGATGCTAATTTTATCAGCCTGACCGCCTTGTCGACACGCTCACGCCGGGCTTGAGACAAATGCGGCTTTAATGCGAGCAGAAGGTCGGCACGGTGATCGCTCTGCCGACCTCCTATCGCCGACATAAGCCCCATTATTTTCGAAATGTCGAAGTTATCCGGCAAAGAAAAGCCGTCGCTCGGGTCTTTTTTTTCGGTCGGTGCGGCCGCAGTGCCGCTGCCTAACAGTGAATCGGCCATTGCCTTGATTTTTTCGATTCCGTTGTCGTCTGCCAAAAGCTCGGCAAGTCTGTCGGTGATGTTATCCGTACGCCGCACCTCCTTTAAAGCTTTATTTCCCGAACTTTTCGGACAACCGCTCTGTCAGCGCCTTGTCGGACAAGGCCGAGCGTATTTTATCGGCCGATGCTTTGTCCATATGCGAAAGTATGTCGTCGGTGTTGCCGCTTTGAGCCGCTTTTTTGAGCTGTTCGGGAGTCATATTGAGCTTTGATGCCGCAAGTGCGAGCATCTGCTCGAATTTTGCGTTATCCGTTGAAATCACGCTCCTTTTCATATATAATTGCAGCGGTGCAATATCGCACGCTACATTATATGTATATATGAAACAAATGCTTTTAATATGAAAAGAGGAAAATGTTTTGAGAATATTGGTAATGTCCGACTGCCACGGTGCAAGACGTGCGGCCGAAACAGTGCTTGACCGCCACGAGGATATAAAAACGGTGTTTTTTCTCGGTGACGGGGTGAACGATATCGAAAGTATTATGCCGTTCTACACGGGCCGACATTTCTTTACGGTGTCGGGCAACTGCGACCGACGGTCGACGGCTCCGCTGCAGGATATCGCTTCAGTCGACGGTGTTCGTGTGCTTTATACCCACGGCCACGGCTTTTATGTGAAATACACCCTGGAAAATCTTTATGCGGCGGCCGAAAGTTCGGGCGCCTCGCTTGCACTTTACGGTCATACTCATAAAGCGGCCGCCGAATACCGCGACGGGATATATCTTGTAAATCCCGGTGCGCTTTACGGCTCACGTGAGGGCGGAAACGGCTATGCGGTCATCGATGTAACGGCCGGCGGCATTGTTACTTCGCTTATGAAAATCTGACCGAGGCCTTCAAATTTTATTGTAATATTTGACTTTTCGAATATATAGGAGTATAATTCATTTGTCGGCAGAGCCGAAGCTTTTACGATTTAAAATATAGGGCGGTGAACTTTTGCATATACTGACGAAATTCCGTAATACGGTTATGTTTTTCTTGAAATGCCTTGTAATAGCGACACTGGCGACATCGTTTATCGGCGTATGGCAGAACTTCTACGGCCTTACGATGTTCAGCGGCTTGGGCAATTTTCTGCTTGTGTTTTTGTATGTTGCGATCTTCGTCGTTTTCGCACAGATATACGACGGCTTTAAAATAGGCATCTTGCGTGTTCACGAGCTTGTTTACAGCCTGTCGTTGTCGGCGTTTTTCGCAAACTGCTTTATATATATCGTCTTGAGTCTTATCGCCGGCGATATGCTTAATCCGATAGCTCTTCTTGTTTTGACGGTGTGTCAGGTGGTACTGATTTTGGCAATGGTCTATTCTCTGAGCCACGTTTATTTTGTGCTTTACAAGGCACGGCGTGTGCTTGCGATATTCGATCCGTCGGTCAGAAACGATATAATCAAAAAAATATCGCTCATAAAGGAGCGCTTTGTGCTTGATAAGGGCATAACCGTCGACCGTGATATTTCGGAAATAGAGCGTGAGATAGACGGCTATGACACCGTGCTCATCTGCGATTTCGAGCCGCGCATAAAGGACGAGATACTGAGATACTGCTACGCCGCAAACAAGCGCATATACGTGCTTCCGTCATCGGGCGATACCATTTTGAACGGAACACATCAGGTGCAGATATTCGACACTCCCGTGTTGTTTTTGCATAACGGCGGACTGTCGATGGAGCAACGCATTTTAAAGCGTATCTTTGATATAGTCGTGTCCGGAATAGGCATAGTCCTGTCGAGCGTTATAATGCTGATCATAGCGATAGCCATCAAGCTGACCGACAAAGGGCCGATTATTTTCAAGCAGCAGCGAATCACGAGAGATCAGCGTGTATTCAATATCTATAAATTCAGAACGATGAGGATATCCGACGGCACCGAGGTCAAGAAGACCACGGTCGACGATGACCGAATAACCCCCGTCGGAAGTATAATACGTCCGCTTCGCTTGGATGAGCTGCCGCAGCTTTTCAATATCCTTTTCGGAAATATGTCGGTCGTGGGTCCGAGACCCGAAATGGTCGAGCTTGTCAACGATTATGCCGCAAAGCTGCCCGAGTTCAATCTTCGCCACAAGGTCAAGGCGGGACTTACGGGCTATGCTCAAATATACGGAAAATACAATACCACACCGCAAAATAAGCTTAATATGGATATCCACTATATAGAGCATTATTCTTTTTTGGAGGATATAAAGCTTTGTGCGATGACCGTTAAGATACTTTTTGTCCGTGAGAGCACCGAGGGCTTTTCGGAGGCCGACAGCAAGGTCGAAAGTAATGCTTGCAAAGCGGATGTAACTGAAAATAATAATACAAAATCGGAGGAGTAGTTATGAATAAAACATTGGTAGTTATGGCGGCGGGAATGGGAAGCCGCTTCGGAGGACTTAAGCAGGTTGCGGCGGTCGGGCCCGACGGACAGGCTATACTCGATTTTTCTGTGTATGATGCAAAGCAGGCCGGCTTTACCAAGATTGTATTTGTTATTAAGCATATGATCGAAAAGGAGTTCAAGGAGACCGTCGGCGCACGTGTCGAGCGTGTTTTGCCGGTCGAATATGTTTTCCAGGAGCTTGATGCGCTGCCGAACGGCTTTAAAGTTCCCGACGGACGTGAAAGACCGTGGGGTACCGGCCACGCCGTGCTTTGCTGTAAGGATGTTGTCGATACGCCGTTTGCGGTCATCAATGCCGACGATTTTTACGGTGCTTCTGCATACAAAAAAATCGCCGAGGGACTTGAGGATCCCGACAACTACTGTATGGTCGGCTTTAAGCTTGCCAACACCGTCACCGAAAACGGCTATGTCTCGAGAGGTGTTTGTACGGTCGAAAACGGCTTTTTGCAGGACGTTAACGAGCATACTAAAATCGACGGCAACTGCAAATTCGTTAAAGAGGACGGAACCGCAGGTGAGCTTTCTCCCGAAACGGTCGTTTCTATGAATATGTGGGGCTTCACTCCCGACATTTTCAAATATCTCGAGGCTGATTTCGAAAAGTTCCTTTCCGCACACGGAGACGAGCTTAAATCCGAGTTCTTCCTGCCGAGTGTTGTCGACGAGCTTATTAAGTCGGGCAAGAAAAAGGCAAGAGTACTTGTCGCCGAGGATAAGTGGTACGGTGTTACCTATAAAGAGGATCTCGAAAACGTCGTAAGCGCCATAAAGGAGCTTTGCGATGCGGGAAAATATAAATTCTGAGAAGTGGTTTTAATGGAAAAATATGTCACAGAAGCCGAAACGGCGATAGAAGAGCTTATAACCGCGGCTGGGCTTAAAAATGGTCAGACCGTTGTGATAGGCTGCTCGACAAGTGAAATAACCGGCAACAGGATCGGAACGCAGTCGGTACCCGAGGTGGCAGAAGAGGTTTGCTCGGCCATAAAGCGTGTGCTTGACCGAAACGGATTGAATCTTGCGGCACAGTGCTGCGAGCATCTCAACCGTGCCGTTATTATCGAGCGCTCGGTCGCAGAGCGAATGGGACTCGATATTGTCAATGTAGTGCCTCAGCCGAAGGCCGGCGGCTCCTTTGCAACGGCGGCATACAAGCTGTTTGCGGAGCCAGTTGCAGTTGAGCATATTCGTGCCGACGCAGGACTTGATATCGGTCAAACGCTTATCGGTATGCACCTTAAGGAGGTTGCGGTTCCGGTAAGGCTGTCGGTCAAGACAATAGGCGATGCAATTCTGACCGCCGCAAGAACAAGGGCAAAGTTTATCGGCGGACAGCGTGCCGTTTATGACGAAAAGCTGATGTAAATCGTGATTTTGCTTTAAACCGAAAGGCGGATTTTCAGTCTGCTTTTCGGTTTTTAAAAAAATTTGAGTTTTTTTGAAAAAAAGACTTGCATTTTTCTGCATAGTGTGTTATTATATCACTTGTCCTTCGGGAGTTCTTGATAGGATCGGTATATGGGGGTATAGCTCAGCTGGGAGAGCGCTTGAATGGCATTCAAGAGGTCAG
>CAZWLH010000060.1:0-9540 GCA_964634675.1 uncultured Eubacteriales bacterium | reverse complement strand
AATGTGCTGGTTTAGCTCAGTTGGTAGAGCAGCTGATTTGTAATCAGCAGGTCGGGGGTTCAAGTCCGTCAACCAGCTCCACCTTTTGCTTTGAGGCAAATTGAATATGGGAGTGTTCCCGAGTGGCCAAAGGGGGCAGACTGTAAATCTGTTGGCTTTGCCTTCGGTGGTCCGAATCCACCCGCTCCCACCAAAAATCCTCGTACAACAGCACGGGGATTTTTACTTTTCCTGTTTTTCTTCAATACTATCTCTGATAAATTACTGCGAGGGCTTTTCGGGAAGAAGTAACAAGTAAAATGTAATAGCGAAGAATGTTAATCCCAAGGCGGCGGAATGTCACCCTCCAATCAATATTGCTATACGCCTTGTTTTATCTATTGTTTTATGCTATAATCAGGCGACGGCGGTGATACAATGATAGTTAAAATATCTCAAAATATAATTGTCGCTAACAAAAAGGAGCTGATAAAGTATTATGAAAAAATTGGATTTCAGAGTGCTGAGCCTGAATATCGAGGGTGAGGCGCAATACGATTTTTCGAAAAATAAGCTCTTCGGCTCGGCTTATTGTGTTTATCAGGACGGAAGTACCGTTTTTAAGAAGTGCTTCGGGACGGTTTCTTTGAACGGCAACGCTCCCGTTACCGAGGACACGCTTTTCAGATTGGCATCTATGACCAAGCCCATAACAGCTTTTGCGACACTTATGCTTGTTGACCGCGGTCTGCTTTCGTTGGATGATACGGCAGACGAATTTTTGCCCGATTTTAAAAGTGTAACCGTCAACGGCCGCAGCGGCGAATGCTTTAAGCCTCACCGTATGCCGACCGTTCGTAATATTTTAAGCCACACCTCGGGTATCGCCGGCAACTATGACAGGCTTGCCGATATGACCGCAGAAGACAAAGCGACATTGGAAAGCTCGATCAGATACTATATTAAAACCGGTTTGGACTATGACCCCGGAACCGCTCAGATGTACAGCGGCACAGGCTCGTTTGACGTTCTTGTGAAAATAATCGAAGCCGTCACCAAAACCGATTATCCGTCTTTTTTAAAGAAAGAAATATTTGAGCCGTGCAAAATGACAAGCACCGTTTTTTCTCCGTCCGCCGAGCAAGCGCAGAGGATAATCAAAATGCACCAAAGGGTCGACGGCGAAAATGCAGAATTCGAAATGCCGGACGGTTGTGTTTTCGAGGATTATCCGTATTCACACTATTTGGGCGGCGCAGGGCTTGTTTCGTCGTTAAGCGATTATTGCAAATTCGCCGAAATGCTTCTTTTCAAAGGAAAAACAGGCAGCTTAAGGCTTATCGGCGAAAACACCTTTGCCGAGCTTTGCACGCCGCAGATTTCAAAGGAAATTATGCCGGGCAGAGAGCGTTGGGGCTTGGGCGTTCGTATTATCACCGAGGACTCATATCCGTATTTGCCAAAGGGTTCCTTCGGTTGGAGCGGTGCATACGGCAGTCACTTTTGGGTGGACTCCGAAAACCGAATTTTTGCGGTTTATATGAAAAACTCCAAATTCGACGGCGGCTCGGCCAATGAATCGGCAAGAAATTTTGAAAAAGCGGTTTATACATCGCTTAGATGATACATTCAACCGAAAAAGTCCGTTCACCTCTTTTTAAGTGAACGGACTTTTTAAGTTTAAAGCAGTTGGCGTTAAACGATCACACCGCCGCCTATGCAGACATCACGGTCGTAAAACACCACC
Source organism: uncultured Eubacteriales bacterium (assembly GCA_964634675.1). Taxonomy (GTDB): domain Bacteria; phylum Bacillota; class Clostridia; order Oscillospirales; family Acutalibacteraceae; genus UMGS172. Next base: position 7,814 of record CAZWLH010000060.1, on the reverse strand, counting down.
GATTGACCGCTTGTGACAGCCCTTTGCGGACGGTCGAAGGTCACCGTCGCCGTATCGCCGCTGACGGTCACCGTCGCCGGTTCCTCAACATGGCGGTAGCGGATCCTTGCCGAGCATCTGAAGCTTGCAGGCGGCTCACCGAAGGCTATCCAGTTAAGCGACCTCGCCGTGAGCGCGCTCTCGAAAAGCTCTGAATCGTCGCACAAAACGACACTGTTTTCGGCAACGTTTTTGCTCTTTACATACATCGGTCGGCCGAGCGCTATCCCGAGGCCCTTTCTTTGACCCACGGTGTAGCGAATTATTCCGCCGTGCTCACCCAAGACCTTGCCCGAGGTATCGACAAAGCTTCCCTTTTTATACTTTTTTTCGGAATAGCTTTCGATAATGCTGACATAATCGCCGTTCGGCACAAAGCAAATATCCTGACTGTCCTTCTTTTTTGCAGTGACAAGCTGCAGCTCCTCGGCTATTTCACGAATTTGCGGCTTTGAATACGCTCCGAGCGGAAATGCAACCCGACTCAAGGTGTCCTGCGACAGCGAATACAAAAAATATGACTGATCCTTTTCGGCGGATTCGGCCTTTTTGAGCAAATAGCGTCCGTCGGAATACTCAACCTTTGCATAGTGCCCCGTGACAATCTTGTCGCAGCCGAGCTCCCTTGCCTTTTCGAGGAGCAAGCCGAATTTCATCTTTTTATTGCATACCACGCACGGATTCGGCGTTTCGCCGACTTCATATGAGCGTATAAATTCGTCGATAACTGCGGCCTTGAACTCCTTTCTCAGGTCAAAGCCGTAAAACGGCATCCTCAGGCGATCTGCAACCGCTCTTGCGTCCTCTGTCTGCGCTTCGGTGCCGTCCAAAAGCTGCATAGTCGCTCCGATACAGTCGTATCCCTCACGCTTCATCAAAAACGCCGCAACCGACGAATCGACTCCGCCGCTCATCGCTATAAGTGCTTTTCCTTTCATCCCAACCTCAGCATTTCGTCAATACAACGCTTGGCACCGAGCCTTATATCCTCGGAAAGCTCGATTTCCTCGGCGTTGATACCTTTTATAATATTATAAATATCGGGCAATGTCGTAAGCTTCATATCACGGCATAAAAGTGAGCTTGAAAGCGGGTAGAAGCGCTTATCGGGACACTCATACTGCAAATATTCGACAATGCTGTTTTCGGTTCCGATTATAAATTCCGATTTTTCGCTCTTTTTGGCATAGCTCATAATCGCCGTGGTGCTTCCGACGAAATCAGCGTATTTCACGACCTCGGCACGGCACTCGGGATGAACCAAAAGCTCGGCATTTTTGTGAAGCTTTTTAGCCTTTTCGGCCTGCTCTCCCGTAACCGATGCGTGATAAGGGCATCCGCCCTGCACCGTTATGATATTTTTTTCGGGCAGCATCGAAGCAATATATGAGCCCAAATTTATGTCGGGAATGAAAATTATATCCTTTTCCAGCAGGCTTTTCACGATTTTCAACGCCGAAGCCGATGTGACGCAAACATCGCAAACGGTTTTCAGCTCGGCTGTGGTATTGATATATGCAACGACCTTTGCGTTCGGATACTGTGCCTTAAGGCGCTTTACGTCCTCAACAGACAGCTGCTCGGCCATAGGACAGCCTGCATCGCCTGCCGAAAGATAAACGGTCTTTTCGGGTGACAGTATTTTAACGGTCTCCGCCATAAATCTGACACCGCACATTATGACATTTCCCTGCGGAGCCTTTGCGGCCTGCTCACTCAAGCCGAAGGAATCCCCGACATAATCGGCAATTTCGGTGACACTGCGTGACTGATAAGCGTGTGCCAAAATACACACATCGTTCTCTTTTTTCAACCGCAGTATTTCGTCCTGCATTTCTCTGACTGTCATAAGATCATCCCTTAAAATTTATTATCTGTATTTTACATCAAAAATCACCGTATGTAAAGGGATAGGGCGAATTTTTTGACATCCTTTGCCTTTTCCTTGCACAAATAACAAAAGGAAAGCACCAAAATGCTTTCCTTTTTTTATTATTCAGCCAAAAGATTGATGAAGAATCCGCCCAAAACACTGCGGTTTTGGAAGTTGCACTGACGTGCGGTCGAGCTGTAATACCAATCGGTTATGGGAACACGGTCGGCGGTTTCCTCTATCATACGACGAATCGAAGCATACACCGCCGCTTTGTAATCGGCATCATCGGTCAGCACGGTCGTCCACGCCATCCAATCAAGCTTGGTATAATCCGAGCGGCTGTCAAGCGGTACGCCGTAGCGGTTCATTTTTTCAGAATATGTTTTGACCTCTTTTTCGTAAATATCACCGTCAAAAAGTCCGAGGTTTAAAAGTCGGTCCCAAACCATATTGTATTTCATACTCCAACCGTTCTCTTTATCGAAAACAAGACGGGTAGATGTAGCCGATCCGGCCTCTTTTGACCATCTGTCGGCCATTTCTTTGGCGCGGTTTGCATATTCTGCCTCGCCCGTGAGCTTTCCATATGCGCCCAATGCGACTATCGCCTTGGCACTCAGGTTGCAGTTGTGTGCAAGATGACCGGCGAAATCGTCGGTGCAAAGCTGATTTTCGGGGTCATAGCCGTATTTCACAAGGTAATCCGCCCACTTTTTCGAAACATCGGCGACCTCATTCAAGAAGCCGTTGTCCTTTTCGGCTTCACAAACTGCGGCGACGCAAAGAATAAAGTTGGCGCACTCCTCGACCGGCATTTGCATTGAGAGCTGCTGCTTGCCGTCTTTAAGTCCGTATACCTGACCGTTGCAAAGCGGATACTGTCCGCAATCGTGCGGAGCAAAATCGTATTCCCACGCATCGCTTCTCGCAAACCTTGCAATCGGACGGAGCATTCCCTTAACGAGCTCGGGATTATAAAGCAAAAACAGAGGAATCGACGGATAAGTGACGTCGAGCGTGGCGATACAGCCGTTTGAGAAGTTTTCCTTTGATAAAAAGAGCAGACCGTCTTCAGACGAGGTTATCTTGTGAGCGGCGATTGCCTGACGGTAGGCAAGGCAACCGATAGCGGCATAGTCTTCTCCGACCTTGAGCATTCGGTCGGTAAGCTCTCGGTCGAAGGCTTCGCATCTGAATTTTATGCCGTCATACTCTTTGACGGCGAAGCTCAGCATTTCATCGAAGCTTGAATATTTAATCTTATAGTATGGGTCAAGGTCTTTTCCGAAATACCTTATCGACTTGACATCGTCATAGGCTATGGGAATAACTCCGTTCAAATCCTTTGACGTGACGGCTATCGCAGTGCGGTCGAGCAGTGAATATTCGGCCTCGATGTCGGGCGAGGTCACGGGCACACCGCAATAGAAATTATAGCGTGATCTGCGGTTGGCGGGAACGGCATCCTTGCGTGCTACGTGGAGATAGCCCCAGTCGATGCGGTGATCGTCGCCGCTTCGGTTGAGCGGCTTTTGAACCGTATTTCCGCAGAACAGCGAATTTTCGGTTCGGCCGTATTTTATCCTGCTTCCCTCATAATCGGCGCAAAGCTCGGTTGAAACGTCAAAATAGACGGCAAATTCGTGCTCACCCTTAAGCTCGGCATTATATTCAATGTAAGACACAGGGCATGAAAAAAGCACGGGATCGTCAAGCAGCAGCGGAGTTCTGAAGGTGACCGTGAGCTTCAAAGCATCGTTTTCAAAGGTGTATATGCTTGCGGTCGGGGTGATCTCCAAATCGGTCTGAGGCAGTGCATCGGGCTCATATCTGAAGGTTATCATATCAGGCGGAGTCATACGTCCCATAAAGCGGTAAGGCTTTTTGTCAATGCTTACCATACCGAGCAGAGAATGACGGCGGCCGGTCCAGTGGCAGGTATAGGTATCGGTCAGCTTATCCGACGGCGACCATACGCTGAAAAACGGGTCAACGGTAATAAGCGGAACAGAGCAGGCTTTGATTTTCATTTTGTTTTCCTCCTGTATTTTGTCTTTTGTTAATATAACACATTTCGGTAGGGATTTAAATAGAGATTACTATTAAAAAAAGTTAGGAAAACAATTTATGATGCGGTACCATAACGTGACAGCGGTTTTCTTTCAGACAGCTTTTATAGAAAAACATCGGACTTTAAAGCGTGTCGAGGTAATCGGAGATCCCGTCAAAGCTTTCGGTAAGACTGTCCTTTCTCAAATAGAGCGGATGATGAGGATGTCCCTTGGCCTTTGAGCGCGCGCCGACCGTGTACCACTTGGCATCATAGTGCTGACCTCTTACCACCATATCCTTAACACATTCCTTCAAATAGGGTCGCTTTTCTATAACGGTGCCCCACGCCGCCCAAACCGCCGGCTTATAACCGTCCTTATATGATGAGAGTATGTACTCGAACGCCTTCATATTTTCATTGTGCATATGCAGGTTGAGTTCTTTGTCCATATCGTCGGGGGCGGTCGCTCTCTGCGGATAAACGTTGAACATAATAAAGGAATCGTATCCGTTAAAATTCGCTATTCTTTCAACACTTTTCAAGGTATTGTCGAGGTTGTCGGGCTCGGCGGTCGATGGGTTTATGCCTATGCAGATAAGCGGATTTTTGCCCTTTGTACCCAAAATATAACGGTATTCCGAGTATTTACAGGGGACATACAACCATTTGTTGCCGTCATAATTATGAAATGCAGTCTGTTCCTCTTGCAATGCACGGTCAAAGGAAAGCACCTCTATTTTTTGCGTGCAGGTCGACGGAATGTGCATTTAGTCGATATCCTTTCCGCAGCAACGCTTATACTTAAGGCCGCTTCCACAGGGGCAGGGAGCGTTTTTGCCGACAACACCCTTGCCTCTCACCGTTGCGTTTTTCGCCGTAGTTTCCTCCTCGGCTACCTTTTCGCGTTTCGGCTCCTCATCGGCACGGCGAATTCTCGCACAAAGCACCGTCTTGGCGGTTTCTTCTCTGATAGCATCGGTCATGGCGCTGAACATATCGTATCCCTCGTTGCGGTATTCGACAACGGGGTTATGCTGACCGTAAGCGCGCAGACCGATTCCCTGTCTCAGCTCGTCCATTGCATCGATATGCTCCATCCAATGAGTATCGACACTGCGAAGCAGCATAACACGCTCTATCTCACGCATCATTTCACTGCCGTATTCCTCTTCCTTGGCGTCGCATATTCCGAAAGCCTTGTTTTTGAGCAGCTCGGCAACATCCGACTTTTCGAGACGGTTAAGCTCCTCAACCGAGAACCTGAGATCGTCATCACCGGTGAGCCAGCCTCTGAAATAGTCCCTGAGACCGTCTATCTTCCAATCATCGGCGATATCGCCGACAAGATAAAGCGCTACTGCCGAATCGACGGTGTCGGCTATCATCTTGCGGACGGTTTCCTTTATGTCCTCACCATCGAGCACACGGTTACGCTGAGCATAGATCAGCTCACGCTGCTTATTCATAACATCGTCGTATTCGAGCACGTTCTTTCTTATGCCGAAGTTTCTGCCCTCGATCTTCTGCTGTGCGCCCTCGAGCGACTTTGAGATCATACCGTTTTCGATGGGCATATTTTCGTCGATCTTGAGCATCTCCATCATAGCATAGATACGCTCACCGCCGAACAGGCGCATAAGATCATCCTCGAGCGAGACATAAAAGCGGCTCGAGCCGGGGTCGCCCTGACGGCCTGCACGTCCTCTGAGCTGATTGTCGATACGGCGGGATTCGTGGCGCTCGGTACCGATTATGAACAGACCGCCTACCTCTCTGACCTTTTCGGCTTCGGGTGCTATCTCGGCCTTGAAGTGCTCATAATGTGAGCGGTAAAGCTCACGGGCGTTTAAAATATCGGCATCGTCGGTATCGGCAAAGCCGGTAGCTGCCGAAATAAGCTCCTCGGAGAGTCCGGCCTTGCGAAGCTCGGATTTTGCCAAATATTCGGCATTACCGCCGAGCATAATGTCGGTTCCTCGTCCTGCCATATTGGTGGCAATGGTAACGGCGCCGAATTTACCTGCCTGTGCGATTATCTCGGCCTCACGGTCGTGATGCTTTGCATTGAGGACGTTATGCTTAATGCCCTGCTTCTTGAGCATCGAGCTCAGAAGCTCGGATTTTTCGATTGAAATAGTACCGACAAGCACCGGCTGTCCCTTTTCGTGACACTCGGCAACGTTCTGTATAACCGCATTGAACTTGGCCTTTTCGGTCTTATAAATGACATCCTGCAGGTCGTTGCGGATAACCGGCTTATTGGTCGGGATTTCGACAACATCGAGCTTGTAAATCTGTCTGAATTCAGCCTCCTCGGTCATGGCCGTACCGGTCATACCCGAAAGCTTGTTGTAAAGACGGAAAAAGTTCTGGAAGGTTATGGTTGCAAGAGTCTTGGATTCGTGTGCTATCTTTACGCCCTCTTTGGCCTCAATAGCCTGATGCAGACCTTCGTTATAACGGCGGCCGTACATAATACGACCCGTAAATTCATCGACTATCAGCACCTCTCCGTCCTTAACGACATAGTCGACATCACGCTTCATAATGCCGTGGGCGCGGATCGCCTGCTGAATATGGTGGGATATCGCAATATTTTCGGGATCGTTAAGGTTGTCAATGCCGAAAAATTCCTCTGCCTTTTTAACGCCCGAGGGAGTGAGAGTGCAGGTCTTGGCCTTCTCGTCGACAACATAATCACCGTCGATGTTAAGCTCCTCGTCACTCTTTTTATCATCGGTCTCGCGTATGCGGACACATTTAAGACCGCGCGCAAGCTTATTGGCCGAGGTATAAAGCTCTGAGGACTTATCCCCTCTGCCCGAGATGATGAGCGGAGTTCTCGCCTCATCGATAAGAATCGAGTCGACCTCGTCGACAATGGCAAAGTTATGACCTCTCTGAACACGCTGCTCTTTATATATCACCATATTGTCACGCAGATAGTCGAAGCCGAGCTCGTTGTTTGTGCAATAGGTGATGTCTGCGGCATAGGCCGCCTTCTTTTCATCGTTACTCATTCCCGGAACGACAAGACCGACGGTAAGACCCAAAAATCTGTAAAGCTTTCCCATCCATTCGCTGTCACGTCGGGCAAGATAGTCGTTGACCGTGACGATATGCACACCTTTTCCCGTAAGCGCATTGAGATATGCCGGAAGAGTCGCAACAAGGGTCTTACCCTCACCGGTTCTCATTTCGCTGATTCGTCCCTGATGAAGAATTATACCGCCGAGGATCTGCACGGGGAAATGCTTCATCGAGAGGACTCGCCGGCTCGCCTCTCTGCAAACTGCAAAGGCATCAGGCAATATCGCATCAAGCGGCTTACCCTCGTTCAGCTGAGCCTTGAATTTATCGGTCATCGAGCAAAGCTCCTCATCGCTCATTGCCGAATACTTATCCTCAAGTGCCAAAACCTGCTGCTGAAGCGGCATTATACTTTTGATTGCTTTTTCGCTGTAACTTCCGAAAAGTTTCTTTAAAAAAACCATTTTAGCTTCTCCTCTGAAATTATATATTGCCTTTCGGCTTGTTTTATATATTCTTTTATAGTTTATCACATATTTGTTAAAAAGAAAAGCATTTTTCGGTCACTTTTAACGTCGGATTTCAAAAAAATACGCAATTTTCGTATGTTTCCCGAAAATCAGCTAAAAAACGTTGCTTTATTGAAAAATTAAAAATCCCCACCGCAAAAAATGCGGTGGGGACAAAGCAAGTCAAGACTTGAAATTAGCCGTTGATAGCGGTAACAACGCCCGAACCAACAGTACGTCCACCCTCACGGATAGCGAAGCGGAGACCCTCTTCGATAGCGATAGGAGTGATAAGCTCAACGTCCAT
>CAZWLH010000059.1:0-9603 GCA_964634675.1 uncultured Eubacteriales bacterium | reverse complement strand
CCAGAGCCACAATCTGGCGCTCTAACCAACTGAGCTATACCCACCACATTTTTAAATCAAAGTGCCTTAAGCACACGGATTATTATATCCTGCAAAGTGGCTTTTGTCAATAGTAAATCGCTAAAAAATTGCATTTTTTTGAAAATTAAAGCGAAAATGACGACGGATCGTAGTCACGGCCGAAGTCTGAGCTCTTAGGCTCACGCTTAAAAGGGTCATATTTATACGAACGGCAGGCTTCGTTTCGGTCACGGGGGCCGCGCTTTATGCAAAACAGCTCGCTTCCGCCCGACAACTCTCTTGCGTGAACGCACAAGGCACAGGCCGGCTTTACGGTTTGATCGAAGTACTTCTTGTCCGACAAATAACTCACTCCCTTTAAAGTTATTATATTACTTTGAGCACCCGATGTCAAGGTAAAGACCGATGAGCCGCGGTCAAATTTTCATCAAAAGCATTGTCAGGACGAAGCCCAGGATAAAGCATACGGGAAGCGTTAACAGCCAAACGGCCAAGTAGCTTACGGTGGTGCTACATTGCGGCGGCTTTTTGTTTGCAAAGACCCCTGCGCCGAGTACTGCCGAGGTTTTTGCCGCAGTTGTTGCGGCGGGAATCCCCAGCACCGACAGAAAAAGAAGGCAGAGCGACGAGGCAAGCTCGGAGGCGAAGCCTGCGGCAGGCGAAACGGGCACCGCCGATTCGAGTCGCAGCAGTATCCTTTTTCCGACCGCAAGAGTGCCGAGTGCGAGTATTACACCGGAAGCAACCGAAAATTCGAGCGGAACGGCGGAAACCTCGACCCTACCGTCCGAATTCAAAAAGATGAGTGCCAGCAATGCCGCAAATTTTTGTCCGTCCTGCGCTCCGTGGGCAAAAGATGAGAGAAATACGCCGAACACCTGCAGCTTTTTGAAGGATATGCGACAGTGCTTTTGCGTGCGTTCGAGGAGAAATGACGCTATAAATGCGCCGAATGCCACCGGCAGGCAGGAAAGCAAGAGGCCGATTGCTACCTTGAGCCATTCGGCCGGGCTTATCGCACCGATGCCGAAAACAGCCGCCGATGAGCCTGAAAGTGCCGCAAGCATAGCGTGGCTCTCACTTGTCGGAAGTCCTGCCGCCGAAGCCGAAAGTGACCAAAGCACGACCGATATCACAATGGCCGCAACGGCCTGAAGAACACATTTCGACCGAAAATCAGCAAACCCGAGAACGCTTGCGCCGACTCCGCCCGTGAATACCGCCGACAGCAGTGCTCCGAAAAGGTTGGCGACTGCCGAAGCCGCCGCCGCACCTTTAAGTGTCATAGCCCGACTTCCGACTGCGGCCGCTATGTTGACCGGAGCATCCGTGAGACCGTTTACCGCAATGAGTGCCGTCACTGCGAGAGCCGCAACGGCCGACCTTGGATCTTCTGCAAAAACCGACAGTATTTTTGACAAATGTATCAACGAAACTTGCCCTCCGCACTTGAAAATGGCGTGAAAATAGACTATTATATTATAAACAGTGCAAAATCGGCAATATTATAGTGTGCCCACCGAGCTTGTACTGCATATTATATTTTAAGGAACCCGATATGAAATACATTCCGTTTGACTCAAGAGATATTTTATATAAATCACCGTTCGGAGCGGTAAGCTCGGAGGAGAAGGTCAAATTCCGTATGCTTCTGCACGACGATGCACGCTGCTCGGCGGCGTTTTTGAAGCTGAGAGAGGACTCGGGCAAAGAGTGTTTCACCGAGCTTTCGTATAACGGCCGCTTTGATGACCGCTATGCGTGGTATTCGGTCGAGCTTATGCTTCCCGAGGGACTTTATTGGTACAGCTTCTGCTTCGATTCGCCTTGGGGACGTCAGTTTGTCACAAGGTTCAAGCACGGTGAGGGCTATGTTTCACGCGACGGCGGCGAGTGGCAGCTCACGGTATACGAAGCGGATTACCGAACGCCCGACAGTCTTGCAGGCGGCATTATTTATCAGATATTTCCCGATCGCTTTTATTGCTCGGGCACTCCGAAAACGGGTGTGCCGTCCGACCGCTTTTTGCAAGCCGACACTTCTTTAGCGCCCGAATACCGCCAAAACAACGGGCCGTGCTCACTCGGAAACGATTATTACGGCGGTGACCTTAACGGTATAACGGAAAAACTGCCCTATTTAAACGAGCTCGGTGTGAGCATAATATACCTTAATCCGATATTTGAGGCACATTCAAACCACCGCTACAACACGGCGGACTATATGAAGATCGATCCGCTGCTCGGCACCGAGGAGGATCTGAAGCGGTTGTGCCTTGAGGCCGAGGCACTCGGCATTTCGGTGGTGCTTGACGGTGTATTTTCGCACACGGGCGATGACAGTATATATTTCAACCGTTACGGACGGTATAATTCGGTCGGTGCTTATAATTCGACCGAGTCGGAATATTACGGCTGGTATAATTTTGACTCATGGCCCGACCGATACAGTGCTTGGTGGGGTGTGCCGAGCTTGCCCGAGACCAATGAAGAGAATGAAAGCTTTTGCGATTTTATAACGGGCGAAAACGGCGTTTTGAGAAAGTGGCTGAGGTGCGGAGTGGGCGGCTGGCGGCTTGATGTTGCCGACGAGCTCCCCGACAGCTTCCTCGATAAGATACGCACTGCGGTAAAGGCGGAAAACAGTAAAGCGATAATCATAGGCGAGGTTTGGGAGGATGCCACCAACAAGATAAGCTACGGCGTGCGCCGAAGATATTTGAGAGGACGTCAGCTTGATTCGGTAATGAACTATCCGTTTGCCTCGGCAATGATAAAGTTTTTGACGGGCGGAAGCGGAGAAGCACTGTGCGATTCGGTTATGACGGTTTGCGAAAACTATCCGAAGCAGGCGCTCAGGCTGCTGATGAACCATATCGGCACCCACGACACCGAGCGTGTGCTGACGGCGTTGGGCGGCGAGAGAGCATCGGGTCGCGGACGTGCTTGGCAATCCGGAAAACGTATGAGCTCCGAACAGCTTTGGCAGTCGAAAAAGCTTTTGTACATTGCGGCACTTTTGCAGTATACCCTGCCCGGAATTCCGTCGCTTTATTACGGCGACGAGGCCGGTGTCGAGGGCTACGGCGATCCGTTCTGCCGAGGCTTTTATCCGTGGGGCAGCGAGGATATCTATCTTGTCGATTTTTATAAGCGGCTCGGTCACTTCCGCCGAAGCACCGAATGCTTTGCCGAAGGTGAGTTTGTGCCTGTTTCGTCGGGTGCGGGACATTTTGCCTTTAAGCGAGTGGGTCAAAGCGACGAGGTCGTGGTTTTGGTCAACCGCTTTTGCGAACCGACCGAGATCGATATCGAAGACGGTTGGGAAAATGCCGAGGTCATTTTCGGTTATCTGCCGCAGGGCGGAAGACTCCGTGCCGACGGGCTCGGCTTTACGGTGCTCAAAAAGCAACGATAGGTCACATTATAAGTCCGAGCGTCAGCATTTCCTTGACTCTTTCGTAAATTTCCTCTCCCGAAGACCACGGGAGGGGATTTTTTCCTTTTCCGAGCTCTACGGTGAAGCCCGGTCGGCGAAATTTTTCAATAAACCAATCCTTTAATCCGCCTCCTGTGGCGATGCCGGTCGGAACTTCCAAGGCATAGCGGCTTGAGGCGGCGAATATCTCGGCCATTTTTCGCCCTCTCAGAGTGTCGATCCCGTCATAGTCCCAATATATAACCTCTCCCTGCGAATGAAGACAGATAACATACCTGAAATCAAGCTCCTCACAAAGGCGGCAAAGAGCCTCGGTCTCTGGCTCGGAACGGGGAGAGCTTCCTCCGAAGCGTGTGGGTCCGGGGCCGAAATAGCCGGCCTCACGCTCGGCCTTATGCAGCCGCTCCCACCCGGCATCGAAATTGTGGTTGAGATCGACCCCTCGGGCGTTGGCGTTCCAATGCTCGAAATCGCCTTGGCAAAGCCGCTTTATTTTGTCTGAGTACCGAATAGCGCCCTTGTCTCCCTTTAGCGCTATTTCACAGCCGTCGGGATTGCATACGGGAACAAACACCGCTCCCTTTCCGTAAAGCACGCGCCCGATATCGACGCCTGCAAGCGGCTTTCCGAGGTACAGTGCATCGCACAGCTCCTCAAAGAACTTCATAAGTATTGCGGCGGTCAGACGTTCGCTTCCGTGAATAGCGGCGGTATAAAGCACGGCATTTTTCGTGTTGCCTATCGACAGTGCCTTAATGCTTCTCCCCAACACCGTTTTTCCGATATTTAAAACCTTGATAAACGGATATTGCAGGCTCAAATCTTTAAAAATCGCCTCAAAACCGTTGTAATCGCAGTCGTAATGATTTATAATTGAACCCATAAGCTCACCTCTTTTAAAAAATATGCAAAGCGAGGCAATGTTATGAATTTGGAAGAAAAAACCCTTTCAAGCGAGTATAAGTATAAGGGCAGAATAATAAGTCTCAGAGTCGACAAGGCAGAGCTCCCCGACGGACGTGTGTCGGGACGGGAGGTCGTTGAGCACAACGGCGGAGTCTGCGTTGCCGCAGTCACCGAAGATAACGAAATATATATGGTAAAGCAGTTTCGCTATCCTTATAAGGAGGTAATATACGAAATACCGGCAGGAAAGCGTGACGGCGATGAGGATCCGCTCGGGTGCGGAATAAGAGAGCTTCGTGAGGAAACGGGAATGACCGCCGACGAGATGGTTTCGTTGGGTCAGCTTTATCCGTCACCGGGCTATTGCGGCGAGATCATTTGGATGTATGCCGCAAAGGGTTTGCACAAGGGCGATGCCGACCTTGATGACGGCGAATTTTTGGAAAGTGAAAAAATACCGCTTGAAAAAGCGGTTGAAATGATAATGTCGGGCGAGATCAAGGACGCCAAGACACAAGCCGCAGTGCTAAAGCTTTGTGAGCTGAAACGCCGAGGCGAATTTTAAACAATAAAGCCTTCTGCCATAAGTCGTTTAAGATTTATGACGGAAGGCTTTTATATTTATACCTGTTTTTCCGGGCTTTTCGAAGCTTTGTAAGGATTTTTGAAAAAGGCGGCGGAAAGCAATACTCCGACAACCGAGGTGACCGAGTCGGTCACGGGATAGGTCAGCCAAAAATACTCAAGTCCTAATCTTGAAAACAGGAAGGCGAGCGGAACGAACAGGATAACGGTGCGTATGACGGTAAGAAGTGAGCTGACGGTACTTTTTCCGACCGCCTGAAACAGAACCGGGTAAGTGAGAGATGTCACCAGAGGAATGAAGCTCAGTCCTATGATCCTGAAGGCGGTGACACCTATCGAGATGACATCGGGATCTTTCGAGAAAAAGGAAAGCATCTGTCTCGGCAAAAACAAAAAGCAAAGCGTGCCCAAAAACATCAGAGCAAAGCCGAAAAGTATCGAGGTGTTGAGGGTCTTTTTGCAGCGCTTTGGGTTGCCTGCGGCATAGTTATAGCTGATTACCGGCACTATGCAGGTCTGCATTGCACCGAGCGGAATAAAGAAAAAGGTCTGCCATTTATAATAAAGTCCGAGCACCGTGACGGCGGCATCGCAGAAGGTGGCAAGAATTGCGTTGAGACCGAAAATATAGAGAGTATAGGCCGACTGCATAAGAATGTTCGGCATTCCGAGCTTGAAAATGTCGGCGGCATAGCGTGCGAACAGCTTGAAAGCCAGTGCTTTGCGAAAGCCCTTTTTCATAACTATCAGTGCCGCGGCTATCTGTCCTGTCACGGTGGCAGCCGCAGCACCTGCCAAGCCCATCTCGGGCAGACCGAAGAGTCCGAATATCAAAACGGGATCTAAGATTATATTGACGGCGGCACCGACTATTTGAGCTACGGTCGGTGTTCTCATATCGCCCCGAGCCTGTATCACCTTTGTCCAAACGCTTTCGAAAAACAGTCCGAAACTGAAAACGCAGACGATCCGTCCGTAGGTCATAACATCGGCGATGACCTCGGGAGAGCTTGTCTGTATCCGTGCGTAAAACGGCAGAAGAGCATAGACCGCCGCCGCAAAAACCGCCCAAAGCACCGTTGCAAGCGGAGCCGCCATACCGGCATATTCGTCGGCACTGCGTTCATCCCTTACACCTAATTTAAAAGACATAACCGTATTTATTCCGACGCCCGTTCCGACTGCAAGTGCTATCATAAGAAGCTGTAACGGATAAACTATCGACAGAGCCGTCAGTCCCGATTCGGAATAGCGGCCGACAAAAAGGCTGTCGACGATATTGTAAAGTGCCTGTATAAGCTGAGCCAGCATAACCGGCGGAGCCAGTTTCAAAAGTATTTTCCCGATGCTTTCGGTTCCGAAATAATCGTTATCGAGAACATTCTCCCGTGCCATATCAGTCACCCCGCAATGCTTTCGAATTATTGTCCAAAACGAATTATACCGCCGAGCCCAATTGTTGTAAAGAGTTTGTCAAGTCTTTCGGAAGCTACAAATTGTATTTAAAGCCGCCCTGAAAGCCTTAAATTTAAATTATGTTTACACAGGCAACCTTAAAAGTTATCCACGTTTTCCACAAGGATGTTCACAGGCAAGGCGGAATTCGACCGTTTTTGCGGTGAAATCAAGCCGTTTTCCTGTGGAAAACTCTGTGGATAGTGTGGATACGTAATGTATAGATAATTCCGAAATAAATTTATGTCAACCCTAAAAAGACCGACGGAAATTCTTCCGTCGGTCTTGAAGGCTAATCGAGTCGGCCGTTTTCACTGCCGCTCTCTTCCGAGCTGTTCGAAGCGGTATCGGTGTCGAGCTCATCAACGGCCAAATCATCTATTACGAAGCCGCCGCTGAAGCCTTGATACGCCTCAATGCTTTCCTTGTCGATATTGTCGAGCAGATAGTCGTCGTCGGGATTTTCGGCTCGGTAGTTTTCGGCGATATAGGCATCGACACGGTGCCTTGTGACCTCGCCCTCGGGGTATTCCGGTGCCTTTGCCGGTATGCGGCTGCGCTTTATGGCGACCGCACCGAGATATGCCGCAATGACAACAACGGTCAGAAGCGTTACGGCAAGTCCGACTTTAAGTCCCGGAGTCTCAAATTCAAAGGTGATCTCACAAACACCCTCGGGCGCAACGACGGCCATAAAGCCCTTGTTGACACGGTAAATTTCGGCCTTTTGTCCGTTGACACGGGCGGTCCAGCCGTCGTGATATGGCACCGAGAAGAAAACAAGGTTGTCTCTGTCCATCGAAATGTGCGCCGTGAAGCCGTTGGTATCGGTTTTAAAGGAGTGGGCCGAAACGGCTCTTCTTGCGGCCGAGTCGGAGGCAAGTGCCGTGCTGTTGAACATCATCGGTTTTATTCCGACAGGGTCCTTGCCGATGCTGTATTCGTTCTTGATATCGGTAAGATAGGCCGAAAGCGCTTCATTGTCCTTGTCTTCGATAAGAAGAGCCTTGAGCATAAGGTGGGTTCGTCGGCTGTCACTGTATTCGGTGATGGTGGCTTCGTCGATATAATAGTCATAGGTGAAGCCTAACGGAATATAGTTGTCGTTTCTGTATATTGTATAGCCGCATTCCGTAGAGTGATATGAGTAACCGGGCATTTCGGTCAGTCCGTCGGAATCGGCAAAGCTTTTTGAATTTTCGATATCGGGGTCGAGCATATATTCGACCGACAGTAAGGGTCTCAGCGCATCGTAGGTGGTGTTGGGTCTTGAGGCCACCGAACGGGAAACTCCGATGAATTCATAAAACTCAACAACGCTTGCAGGAACTATCGAGTGGAAGTAGTTTACGGAAGAAAGTCCGAGATAAAGTCCCGTGTTATCGACTCCGTCATAAACGTCGACCCTTGAAAAATTCTCACTGTCCGAGATCGACACCTTGCCCTCGATAAGCTGATCGATCATAACGTCCTCTATCTCATAGGAATGCTGCTGTCCGCAGGAGATAAAGAAGGCCGAATAGGCGACCGAAACGGTACAGATCAGAACAATGATTGGTCTGAAAACCGAGGTTCTCTTTTCCTTTATTACCGGTATTATTGCGCGCAGGGCAACACAGGAAAGCAGTGAGATCGCACAGGTCACCCAAAAACGCAGATCATAAACATCGCCGTCGACGATAACGTCGGGGTCGAATTTTGAAAGCACCGACTGATAAATGAATTTTATCGGATTAGTTGCCGAATCGGTATAAAGTCCCCATTTTGTGATTTTACCGGTCGCATTGTCGACGGTGGGAAGCAGTCCGATCACCAACGTGAAGGCGAGCGTTATGCCGGTGTTCCAGCGCCAGGCCGAGCTCCAATCGACATCAACGTCCTCAAGCGCCGTTGCGGTGGCAAGGCACATCAGAAGAATAGGCATAAAGTACCAACGCGCATAGTACGACGTGTTGAGCATTGAGAAAACCGAATTGAGTCCCGGCACCAAGGCCATAAATATCGAGATGACCAATATGCGGCGAAGCCAGCTCCCCTTCTTTTCGGACTTGAGCCAGGCGATAACTCCGGTCATACCGAACAAGGGCAGCCAACCGCCGAGTGACGACCATTTTACGTCGGCACCGGGGAAGAATACCGGACGTGCAGGCAGGTCGGGAGGAAAGAAGAAGCATTCCAAGACGTTTAAGAATATCTGCTCCTTGCCGTAAAGCACAGAGCCCCAACCGCTCATAATACTGCTCAATCGGTCGTTTTGAATGACCTCAAGCACTGTCGGAAGCAGTACTCCGGCCGAGAGCAAAAGGCCGAGCACGCATTCGAACAGCATTATGAAAAATTCCGATACCTTAAATTTGAAGCTGCCCGAAAGCATTCTGACCGCCCAATAGATAACGACGAAAACCACCATTCCGAAAAAGAAAAAGTAGTTTGTCAGTGCCGCAAGGAATACTGCGAAAATGAGCGGTCCGCGCGATTTTTCCGCCATAAACTTTTCCATTGCCAGCAAAAGCAAGGGGAAGACGATTATGGCTTCGTGAAAATGGTTGAAGAATACATTATAAATCGAAAAACCGCTGAAGGAATAAAGCAGTCCGCCGATAACGGCCGATTCGGGTCTTGCGGTGAAGCGGCGGATGAACATATAGCCGGTCAGTGCCGCACAGGCGAATTTCAGTATCAGCAACGGCCCCATAAGATATGGAACAAAGCTGTTGGGGAACAGCAGTGTTATCCAAAAGAACGGACTTCCGAGCAGGTAGAACGAATAGGAGCCGATGAAGTTCGAGCCCAAGTCGGTCTGCCAGTCCCAGCCGAAAAATTGACCCGAGCGCACCATTTCGTGGCAGTGCTGATAAAACGGTATCTGCTGAACGTTAAAGTCTCCGAAAAAGATAAAATATCCGTTATCCTTTATCATAAACGGAACAAAAAATGCCGCCGCAGTCAGCAGTCCGAGCAGGAAAACAATAAGCTTCATTTCCTTCGGTTTTTTCAGTACGGATTCGTTTTTATTGAAAAACATCGGTTTCTCCTTTTTTAAATAAAAATACAATATTTCAAACTATACTATACCATTTAAAGCGAGAATTTTCAAGTGATATGATAAAAGAGTTTCCGGCCAAATCGCGCCCGACGGAAAAAATTTGTTATGATACAATAGATAGGTAACAAAAATAATAGAAAAAACAACTCAA
>CAZWLH010000058.1:0-9704 GCA_964634675.1 uncultured Eubacteriales bacterium | reverse complement strand
AACCTTTGCTTTTGTGAGAGTTCCGAAAGTCATTTTATCAAATCCGGCATACAAAACCTTATTATGGCGATAGAAAATGAACGGTTGGAGGCACATTGGGTAAAAGAGCTTGATAAAGGCATAGAGTTCTTTTGCGAGGGAGACGTATATCCGCGCCCGAGGTATAATGTGACCTCGAAATCGCTTGAACTCTTTGATCTTGCACTGTACTGTGACGGCAGTTCCGACGGTATTTTGAAGTATATGTTCGATTATGAACACAGACTCGGGTATGATACCGGTTATATCGAAAAGCATATAAACTGTGCCGAAGTTAAGGAAAAAGTCAAAGCACTGTTCTCGGGTAAGCGGATGACCGGTGTCGGTGTTAAAGGTGAGTTACACCAGGCAAGAAATTGCGTCTGCCCCGAAAAATATGAAAGAGGAACGTTGGAAAAGATTATTGTAATGTGCAGACCGCATACTTCGCAAATGCTTTCGAAAAACAGTATTCCGACCTGCTATGACGAATCGGAATATCCGCTGGCGGTAATCGGTGAAAATGCACGTTATGTCTCGAAAGAAGAGCTTAAAAACGGTGCAATCCTCGATTCGCGTGCGGCACTGACACTAAAGGAACGCGGAATCGACACGGGACTTGTATCTTTAAGCAAAACCGACGGAGTCGGCGGTGAGTATTTTATCGAACCCGACGATAGAATACACGGCTTCGGCAGTTGCCATATCGGAAAGATGGTCTGTAACGAAAACGCCAAGGTCTTGTCGGTTATTGAACCCGACGGTACTCCGGGTGCATACACCTATGAAAATGCCGACGGAACAAGGTTTTTGGTATTCGCCGGTGATTTCGAAAGCGATTTAAATGACTATCCGAATATGGGATAGTCGAACTATTACAACAACTATTACCGCCAAAAGCAGTTGACGACGGTATAGAGTATCTTTGCGGAAAGCGACTTCCGGCGATGTGCGAAAAGAACCCGAATCTGTATATTTTGGCGGCAAAGGGCGACGGCAAAATGAGTGTGCTTATGCTGAATATTTTTGCCGACGATATTCTTTCGCCGATCGTGACACTTGACCGTGAGTACAAAGAAGTAACCTTTGTAAACTGCGACGGCGAGCTTAAAGGCGATGAGCTCTTTTTAAAAACCGTTCCGGCTTACGGCTTCGCGGCGTTCGAGGTTGAAGAATAATAAAACTACCGTAAGGCTCTCGTTGAGTCTTACGGCGGTTTTTTGCTTTATATTCCGTTTTCGTATGCTGCGGCGGAGAGGACGGCTATATCGCCGATGTCATCACCGAGCATTGCCGGAACTATTTCACAGCATTCGGCGGAAGCTGACAGCGCTTCTTGCTTTATCGCCTCATTTGAGACCGCAGAGCAAAACGGCTGATCGCACCCGATATTTCAATAAACATCCGGCATATCATCATATTTAGACTTTTCCGATAATATTATACTTCGAAAGGGGAAATAACCTTGCTTTTTTTGAAGATATCATTTATTATTATATTATCGGTTTACTGCATTATGCTGTTTGTTTTTTGCTTAAAAAGCGGCAAGCTTCTGAAAACTCTGTTACTGTCGGCACTGTCGGGTATAGTTACCCTTGCGGCGGTCAATATTTTGTCACGGTATTCGGGAGTTTATATTGCGGTGAACTCTTGGACGGTCGGAGCTTCGTCACTTTTCGGACTTCCGGGAGTGATCGGACTGCTCACCGTAAGGATGTTTTTTTGAAAAGGAGTATTTTTGTGCTTCAGCTTGTTTTGGGTGTTCAAAAATCGGGAAAAACGCATTATTGCCTGCAAACCGCAGAGTCTGCCGTTAAAGCCGGCAGGTCGGTGATTATGCTTGTTCCCGAGCAGTATTCTTTCGAATGTCAGCGGCTTTTGCTTGATTCCTTGGGAGCGGCCGTTTCGAATAAAATAGAGATTCACAGCTTCACAAGTCTTTGTGAGGCTGTTTGTGCCGTTGTCGGAGGCTGTGCCGGTATAACGGTCGATGACGGTACACGCTTCATACTTGTCGGACAGGCTTTAAAGGGCGTTCGTGACAGTCTTAAGGTATATGCCAAGTATGCCGGCTCAACGCCGTTTGTCAAGCAGATGATGTCGGTCATAACCGAGTTTAAGCAGTCGTCGGTTTCGCCCGATGAGCTTTTGAGACTCAGCGAATCGGTCGAGTCGGAGGCCTTGTCCGCAAAGCTTCACGATGTGTCGCTTATAATGTCGGCCTATAACGCCTTGACCGAAAAGCGGTTTACCGATCCTTTGGATCTTCCGTCGCAGACCGTTGCACGTCTTCGGGACAACTCATTCTTCCAAAACAAAACCGTTATCATCGATGAATTCAAGGGCTTCACAGAGACGCAGTATAAGCTGCTTGACCGCTTGATCGCAGGATGTGAGGACACTTTTGTATCGCTTTGCTGCGATTCACCGACCAAGACTTGCGATACCGACGTGTTCGGTAATGTAAAGCAAACAGCTTCACGACTTTGCCGCATTGCCGAAAATCATACAGTGGCGATTGCAAAGCCGAAAATCCTGACACTCGGCACAGAGGTTCCGCCTGAGCTTGCGGCGCTGGAGTTATATGCTTCGGAGAGGGAAGCCGCCGAATATGACGGTGAATGTGAAAGGATCTGCGTCTGCAAAGCCGACGATGTTTATGCAGAGGTCGATTTTTGTATGAATACGGTACGAAGATTAGTCAGAAGCGAAGGCTATCGCTACCGTGATTTTGTGCTTATCTCAAGAAACGACTCGGTTTATCCGACCCTGCTTAAGGAAGCGGCCGAGCTTTACAATATCCCGTGCTATATTGATACCCGAGTGCCGGTTACCGATCTGCCGTTTACGGTGCTTATGATGTCGGCGGTCAAGGCGGCCGATTCGCTCGATACCGAGGAGCTGTTAAAGCTTGCCAAAACGGGACTTGCCGGCCTTAGCTTTACCGAAGCCTCAATGCTCGAGAACTATGTATTTGTCTGGAGTATCAACGGTAAAAAATGGCTGAACGAATGGACGATGAAGGTAGGGGGACTCAATTCCTTACAAAACAGTACCGAGGAAAAGGAAAGAATTGAGACCGAAAGAATAGAGACTTTAAGAAAGAGACTTATAGCACCGATTAAAACACTCAGAGCCTCTTTGAAAGGCACTGCCGCCGATATGTGCGCCGCACTTTTTCGCCTTGTTGAGGAGTGGGAGCTCTGCGAGCGGTTGGGAAGTTTTACTTCAAATCTTGAAAAAAGAGGACTTTATCAGCAGGCGGAATATCAAAGGGCAGGCTATGATGTATTTGTCAAGGTACTTGATAAAATAGCCGCCGCCTCGGGCGATGCGGAGCTCACTGTGAAAGAGTTTTGCGAAATACTTTGCTCTGCGTTGAAATATGAAACCGTCGGTGAAATTCCGCAAACGGTCGATCAGGTCGTATACGGAACCGCCGACCGCATAAAACCGATGCGCCCCAAGGTTGCCTTCGTGCTCGGTGCCAATCAGGACGTTTTCCCTTCGATTATCGACGATACGGGATTTTTCAGCCGTTTTGAGCGTGAAAAAATGATTTCGGGCGGACTTAATGTTGCCGACCGCTCGGTGTGTGACTGCATAGACGAAAAGTTTATGTTTTATGCGTCACTTACCTGCGCCTCGGAAAGGGTGTTTATATCCTATTCGGAGCGCTCGGCCGCGGGTGCGGCGGCCAACCCTGCCGCAGAGGTACCTGCACTTTGCGATAAATTCAAAAGCTTAAAACTCTTATGCTATGGTGGCGAAGCAACTTTGGAAAACGCCGAGTCGGAGGAGGCAAGCTTCAGACGGCTTGCCGAAAGCTTTGACAGCGATGAAAACGCTGAGCTTAAGGGGTATTTTGCCGAGAATGAGAAATACTCCGAACGCTTTGCGGCTCTGCTTTCACAAAGAAACGCAACGAAACCGAGCATCACTCCCTCGACCGCAGAAGCTCTTTACGGCGAAGATGTCAGACTTTCGGCTTCCAAGGCCGACGATTTTGCCGGATGTAAATTTTTATATTTTTGTAAATACGGTCTTTCTGCCACAAAGCCGCAGAAGGTCGATTTCGATACCTTGACTCGCGGAAACATCGTTCACTATTGCCTTGAAAAGTTCGTTTCCGCTCATTTGTCCGATATAGGCTTTTTAAACGACAGCGACATAAGACCCGAGACCGATGCGCTTTGCGACAAGTATTTAGAAGAAAACGGCACCGATACTTCGGTTCTCGACCAAAGCTTTTTATATATGCTTTCGGTAGTAAAGGATACGGTGGCCTATATCGCAAAAGCCTTGAACAGGGAGTTTGCGGTCAGTGCCTTCCGTCCCAAACACTGTGAGCTTAAGGTCGGTGACGGCGAACTGGTGAAGGGAATAGATATTTTCACGAATAACGGCCGCAAGGTAACGCTGAACGGATACATTGACCGTGTTGATATGACTGATGACGGTAAGATAAGGGTCGTCGATTATAAGACCGGCTCTAAGGGTGACGATTTCAAGCTGTCCGAGCTTTTGGACGGTCAAAATCTGCAAATGCTTCTTTATCTTTATGCCGCACTCAAAAACGGATACGATCTGCTTCGTGCAACCAAGCCTGCAGGTGTTCTTTATTTTCCCGCAAAGCGTGTTTACGGCGATGAGGTGTCGGAATATATAAAAATGAACGGCATCGTTTTAGATGACATAGATACCGTTAAGCAGATGGAACCGACTGTCGAGGGCAAGATAATTCCGCCGCATTTGAGAAAAAACAGCGATACTTATCATTCGAATACCTCACTTGTTTCCGAGGAAGCTTTTGCTACCCTTTTCAGATATATTGAGCTTGTTTTGCAAAGAATAGGCAACTCACTTATGAGCGGTGATATTACTCCGCTTCCAATGAGAACAGGGCAACAGACTAAATGTGCCTATTGCGATTATAAATCGGTTTGCCGTTATGATTCGGTCGGCGGTGTTCGTGAGCCTTCAAAAGCTAATAATGACAAAGCGCTTGAAATAATGAAAAAAGAAATCGAGGAGGCCGAAAATGGGCATTGAGTTTACAAACGACCAAATAAAGGCAATAGAAGCCAAAGGCACAGTGCTTGTTGCGGCCGCCGCAGGCTCCGGTAAGACAGCTGTTTTGACAAGGCGAGTTATTGAACGTGTTTGCGACAAAAACGACCCTACAACGATCGACCGTCTGCTGATAGTTACGTTTACAAATGCTTCGGCATTGGAAATGCGGGTGAGAATTGCCAAGGCTCTTGATGAGGAATGTGTGGCAAGGGGCAACGATCCTTATATTTTAAAGCAAAAACTGCTTTTGAAAAACGCAAAGATCTGCACGATCGATTCATTCTGTATCGATCTTGTGCGAAAGCATTTTGCGGTACTGTCGGTTTCGCCCGATTTCAAGGTTGCCGCCGCGGCGCAGGCCTCTGCTTTAAGAGAGCGTGCCGTTTCGGATGTTCTTCTTCGTCATTTTGCCGAACCGTCGGAGGATTTCAACCGCCTTTGCAAATCTTTTGATATTTATAAAGGAGAAAAAGGCATAAAGGATGCAATCTTTACCTGCTATGATTTCAGCCTTTGTCTTTCAAGACCCGAGCATTGGCTTGAAAGCTCGGCAGATAGCTATTTTTGTGAAAATATAAATGAGTGCAGCTTTGCCGAGGTCTTTTTCGAGCTGGCAAAAGCCAAGCTCGATTCCGCAAAAGACTTGACGGAATTTATATTGAGGGAATCGGTCGGTACCGAATTTGAAGCCGGTTGGCAAGTTGCCTTCGGTGAAACGCTTGACCGAATAGCCGAAATGAAGTCTGCGGCCGACAACAGACATTGGGACAGGCTTTATATGTACGCTTCATCCTTTGGGGGTACTAAAACACCGAGGCTCAAAAAGGGACAGAACAAGGATCTTAATGAGCTTATGATGGATACCAAGAAAGATATCAAAAAGGCGGTCGATGAGATTACCGATAAATTGGGCGGTTCTTCAAAAGAGGTTCTTGCCGAGCTTCACAGTGCCGGTAAGCAGGTCAAAATGCTTGTTTCCTTGGTCAAAGAATTTTCAGAGCATTATTTTGAGCTTCTGTGCTCCAAAAACCTCTTGACCTTTCCGCTTATCGAACAGCTTGCTTTAAAGCTTCTTTGCGACGATGACGGCGAACGCCTTGTGCCGTCGGAAATTTCAGCCGAAATATGCAAGCTTTACGACGAAGTGCTGGTCGACGAATATCAGGATAACAACGATCTTCAGGATTCGCTTTTCAATGCCGTTTCCGACAACGGAAAGCATCTTTTTATGGTCGGCGATGTCAAGCAGAGTATCTACGGCTTCAGAAATGCAAATCCCGACAATTTTCTCCGTCACAAGGACAGTTATCCGCTCTATGACGGCACTAATGAAAAATCCAAGATCGTTTTAAGTGCGAATTTCAGAAGCCGAAAGGGCGTTTGCCGCTTCGTTAACGGTATCTGCGGTGCCCTGATGCAAAAAGCGACCTGCGGCTTTGATTATACCGATGAGGAACGCTTGGTATCAAAGGCCACATACCCGGAAAACAGTGCACCTGCCGCCGAGATCGTTTTGACCGAGCACACCTCCGAGAACAAGGATATGGCCGATGCCGAGGCCATTGCTGAATATATTGCCGGTGTTATGGCCGAGCCGCCGTTTTTAAAGGAAACCGACAGTTCGCTTCGAAAGGCCGAGTACGGAGATTTTGCAATACTCCACCGCTCGCCGAATAAAAGGCTTCCCGTGTATATAGATGCCTTGAAAAGAAGAGGAATACCGGTTATGGTCGGCGGCGGAGATTTTTACGGCTCGGCTGAGGTTTTGACCGCAATGTCGGTGCTTCGCGTTATAGATAATCCGACCTTGGACATTCCGCTGCTTTCGGCTATGACCTCTGCGGTGTTCGGCTTCGATTTTGATGAGGTCGCAAGGATAAAGTCCGCTTATAAAGGCCGAAGCCTTTATGCACGTGTTTTGGCAGCTGCCGAGCACGGTGACAGAAAGGTCGGTCGTATGCTCGATATGCTGTCCTCTCTCAGAACCGAGGCGGTGACACTGTCGGTCAGCAGGCTTATCGGCAGAATATATAACGTTACGGGCTTTTCGGAGATGGTTTCGGCTTCGGAAAACGGCCGGCTTAAGCGGCAAAAGCTGATGCAGCTTATCTCAATGGCCGAGGAATTTGAGGGTTGGTCCGACGGCGGACTTTCGGGCTTTATCGGCTACTTCGACCGTTCGGCCGAGGAAGGCTCATCGGGCGAAAAGTCATTGCCGAACAAATCCAACGCAGTTCGCATTATGAGCTTTCACGGCTCAAAGGGCTTGCAGTTTCCCGTGTGTATTATTGCGGGAGCCGGCGGAGCGTTCAATAAGACCGATTTAAAAGAGTCGCTTATCGTAAACGGCAAATACGGAATAGGCCTTAAGTATGTTGAAGGCGGCATAAAGCACGAAACGGTCGCAAGAAATGCATTGAAAATTTCTCAGTCAAATAAGCTTTCCGCCGAAGAACTGCGACTCTTTTATGTTGCGATGACGAGAGCCGAGGAACGCTTGATGATATCGGTTACTGTAAAGAATGCCGAGGAAGATATTAAAAAAGCAGCAAAGAAGCTCGGTCTTTCGGCATCGGACAGCGGTTTAGTGCCGTCGGATGCGGTAGTCGGTGCCGGTGGCTTAAAGCAATGGCTTCTGTCGGCCGCACTGTTGCAGCGCTCGGGCGATAAAATCGGCGAAGCCGCCTCGGTCGAGCCGATCGGCTTTAACGGCGACGGTGACTTTAAGTTTACTTTATCTCACCTGAACGATATATCCGAGCAGGTTTCCGATGATTGCGGCAGTGATACGGAAAAATACTCCTGCTCAAGTGAGGTCAGAGAACAGCTTAATACTCGCTTTGGCTTCCGTTATCCGTTTGAGTCGGAAATATCAACACCGTCGAAAATGGCAGTTACCGAGCTTGTTCACGGCGACCGTGACAGCTTTGCGTTTAAGGCACGCCCGAGGTTTATGTCAAAAGCCGGACTGACTCCGGCCGAAAGGGGCACGGCTCTTCACAAGTTTATGCAGTTCGCTGATTATTCTGCGGCGGCACAGGACGTTGAAGCCGAAATATCAAGGCTTTACGAATGGGAGTTTATCACCGAGGCAGAGGCCGAGAGCATTGACCGAAAAGCACTGAAGAGGTTCTTCGAAAGCGATACCTACCGTCGAATCACTTCGGCAGATAAGGTGCTGAGAGAATATAAATTTATGATAAGACAGGCGACCTCAAACGGCAGTACGATAGTGCAGGGAATAGCCGACTGCATTTTCTTTGAGGGCAAAAAAGCGGTCATTCTCGATTTCAAGACCGATAATGTGAAGGATTTGGCTACTCTTGCCGAACGCTATGCCGCTCAGCTTGAAATATACAAGGAAGGAGTTTCCGAAATATTCGGTACCGTGCAGATAGAGTGTATTATTTATTCAATGCACTTTTCGGCTTCGGTTGAGGTTTGACAATGAAAACAAATGCAATGCGACAGCTTGATAAAGCCGGTATTTTGTATGAGCCGATTGAATACGAGGTCGACGAAAACGATCTTTCGGGCATACATATCGCCGACCAAACGGGGCTTGACCCGAAAATGATGTTCAAAACACTTGTTGCAAAAGGTGACAAGCGAGGAATCTTTGTGTTTTGTCTGCCGGTTGACGAGGAGCTTGACCTTAAGAAATGCGCGGTTGCGGCCGGTGAGAAAAGGGTAGAGCTGATAGCGGTCAAGGAGCTTCTCGGGCTCACCGGATATATACGCGGCGGTTGTTCGCCTATCGGTATGAAGAAAAAGTTTCCTACATTTTTCGACAAATCTGTATCGGATCACGAAAAAATAACGGTCAGCGCAGGTGTCAGAGGCTGTCAGCTTTTGCTGAAAAGCGATGAGCTTCTGAAAACGGTGTCGGCAACGGTAGCCGAGCTTACGGCAAAATAAAACAAAACGGCGAAGACGGTAAATCAAACCGTTTTCGCCGTTTTTATCTGTTTTATACCCGCCCTGCCGTAAGCTGACGTTGATAACCTGCAAAATAAGGCAGGTGGGTGCCGTCCTCACTGCTTTGTGCTTCCAACGTCCGTAAAAACGGGAGGCCTGCATACCCACAGCGAGAGTACAACTCCCGATTCAGTAGCTTGTAGGGTTATAATGAAAGCATTCGCGCACAGGGCAGGAAAATAATCAGTCCTCTGCTTCCTCTATCTCAAAGAGATCCTGCAAGCGGTCGGTAAAGGCATCGACGATCATATTGTACTCGTCGTCGTCCTCGATATCCTCGAAATACTCTTCGCCGTCCTCCTCGGCAACCTTGAGGATAACAAGCTCACCGTTGTCGTCGAGCATCTTCTGAGGATCGTCATACTGCGGCAA
This sequence comes from uncultured Eubacteriales bacterium, assembly GCA_964634675.1. Taxonomy (GTDB): domain Bacteria; phylum Bacillota; class Clostridia; order Oscillospirales; family Acutalibacteraceae; genus UMGS172. The sequence continues at coordinate 263 of CAZWLH010000058.1, read as the reverse complement.
AAGCGCAACATAACGTGCTTCGTCGGTCTCGATTCGGTCGAGCACCTCAAAGGTATACTCCTTACCGTCATCGTCCTGCAGTGTGATAATATCGGGATTGTATTCTTCGGTCATTTTAAATTCTCCGTTCCTTATACTTGTTACACTGATATTCTAACCGATTTTGCCCGAATAGTCAATAGTCTGTGTTAAATTTAGATAATAAAATCTGTAGATAAATCAATGATAGGTAACACTTTTCTCAAAAAAATAAGATGAAAGTA
>CAZWLH010000057.1:6094-9723 GCA_964634675.1 uncultured Eubacteriales bacterium | reverse complement strand
ACCGACGAATATGGTGGCGTTGCCGGTGTTGTTACGGTCGAGGACCTCACCGAATCGATAGTCGGCAACATACAGGACGAATTTGACGATGAGGACGGAGAGATAGAGCAGACCGATGACGGAATTCTCAATATAGACGGCACGTCTATGACAGATGAGGTCGAGGAACTGCTTGATATCGAGCTTCCCGAGGGTGAGTACGAGACCGTTGCAGGATATATGATGTCGGTACTCGGCCGTGTTCCCGAGTCGCATGAGCATCCGTTTGTCGAGTATAGCGGATACAGGTTCACCGTGGCTGAGGTCGAGGAGCATCGTATTACCAAGGTTACGATAGAACGCTTGGATGAGGAAGATGAGGAGCCCGAAAAAGAGCAAGAATAGCCTTTTGCGGTGAAAGGAAAAAGCTATGGCAAAGCCTTATAATTTTTTTACATTACCCGACAGCTCGGTGTATTATCGTGATTTAAGACAGCTCCGCGATGACAAAACGATTTTGGAAAATCCGCACAAGGGCTGGTATATACATTATGTAGATAACGGTATACGTCGCAGCCAATACCGCGAGGACATAACCTCTCCCGATGTTATAACGTCGCTTCCCGGCACAAAGCTTCTCTATTTGAGACTTGATTGGGTCGATATCGAGCGCAGTGACGGTGTGTTCGATTTTTCTGCAGTTGACCGCATTTTCGACACCTATGAGCCGTTTGGCTTTAAGTTTATTTTCCGTTTCTGCACATTTGAGGGCGGAGGAATTTGTGCGAATGCAACGCCCGATTTCGTGTTCCGAGCCGGAGCAAAGTACACTGCCGTCGGTGACGACCGCGAACCCGATTACGGCGACCCCGTGTTTTTGCGGTACCTTGAACGGTTTATTGTCGCATGTGCCGGAAAATACAACGGACATCCGTCGGTCGAATCGGTCGATGTGGGAACGCTCGGCACTTGGGGTGAAGGTCATACTTGGATGGGTTCGCGACGAATAATACCGGCAGAATGGCATAAAAAACACATCGATTTGCATTTGCGCTACTTTAACCGTACGCGTGTCACACTTAATTACAGCACTGCGGTTTTCACTCAAAAGCATGATCCCGAGGGTGCAAAGCGAATTGTCGATTATTGTGCGGGTCTCGGAATGGGATTGCGCTGTGATTCGCTGAATGTCGAGTCTTACATACACGACTTCGGTTACAACACACTTTGTTCGCCCGACCTTTATGAGCTTTTCAGTGCCAATGCGCCTATAGACCTTGAGTTTGAGCATTACACCGCAACGGGCAAGCCGAAATTTTTCAGAGGCGGCTTTCCTCATATTGATGCGCTTTGTCAAGTCAAGGCTACATTTGCCGGATTCCACGGCAACGCAACGCAGTGGATGTCGGAACAGCCGTATATGCACGAATATCTTGCAAATCGCTTGGGATATTGGTATTTTATCGACGGCTTTTGCCTACCGCCCGTACCGTCGGGTGCTTGCGGCTTGCTTAAGCTTAAAATATTCAACCAAGGCTTTTCAAGGGCTTATTACGATTACAACGCGCGTGTGCTTTTGAAGAACGGTGACGAAGAATTCGAGGTCTGCAACACTTCGGCGCACAATACCGATTGGCAACCGGACGAGCTTTCGACCGCTTGCTATAAAATTGATACTGCCGATGTTTTGCCCGGAGAATATGAGCTTTGCTTCGGAATGTTTGAGGGAGATCGCCCGATACTTTTCGGTATGAAGAATGAATTTTACAAAAACGGCTTTTACACGCTTGGAAAAGTAACTGTGGAATAGAGGTATGAAAAATGTCAATTATTTATAACGATACGACTAAAACCTTTAAGCTTGATACTTGTGGCTCGACCTATATTATAAAAATATACGAGCAAGGGTACATACTAAACCTTTATTACGGTGCAAAAATACCCGATTTTTATGTACCCGGTCGTGAAAAGCTCGAGCCGTGCGCGGCATTCAGTCCCTTTAATCCGCACATCGAGGGTTACACCTTCGCTCCCGACTCGGCGCCTATGGAATACGGCACCAACGGAGCGGGCGATTTCAGAATATCGGCCTTGTCGGTCAGAAACGAAAACGGCGACAGCGTCACCGATATACGCTACACCGGACATAAAATCTATAAAGGCAAGCCGAAGACAGAGGGTCAGCCGTCGCTTTATTTAAACGATAAGTCCGAGGCCGACACCTTGGAACTTTATGCGGAAGACTCGGTCACGGGACTTAAAATTACGCTTTATTACACGGTTTTCAACAATTATTCGGCAATCACAAGGCACGTCAAGGCCGAAAATAACGGCAGCGGCGCTTTGGAGATCGAAAGAATATTCAGCATTTGCCAAAGCCTGCCGTCGATGGATTACGACCTCATCACCCTTTACGGCCGTCACTATAAGGAACGGAGCATCGAGCGTAGACCGCTGGCACACGGACTTCAGGGGGTCGAAAGCAAACGCGGCGTTTCGAGCCACGTGCAAAATCCGTTTGCGGCAATAGTCGGCAAAAGCACCGATGAGGAGCACGGAGAGGCCTATGGCTTCAATTTCGTCTATTCGGGCAACTTCTCAGCTCTCTGCGAATGTGATTACAACCATACGACGAGATTTTTGATGGGTATAAATCCCACCGATTTCGGTTGGAGGCTTGAGGTCGGCGAAGCATTCGAGTCACCCGAGGCGGTGTCGGTCTATACCGAAAACGGCTTGGGCGAAATGAGCCGCATTTTCCACAAGCTTTACAATAATAACCTTATAAGAGGCAAGTATAAAACCGAAAAGCGCCCCGTGCTTATCAACAGCTGGGAAGCCGCATATTTCGATTTCGACGACGAAAAGCTCTGCGCCTTCGCAAAGGAAGCAAAGGAGCTCGGAATAGAAATGCTTGTTATGGACGACGGCTGGTTCGGCAAGCGAAATGACGATACCTCTTCGCTCGGCGATTGGTATGTCAATGAGAACAAGCTCAAGGGCGGCCTCGGTTCACTTGTTGAGAGGGTTAATGCAGAGGGGCTTAAATTCGGAATTTGGTACGAGCCGGAGATGATCTCACCCGATTCCGACCTTTTCGGAACGCACCCGGATTGGCATATACACGTTGCCGGTCGCGAACCGATGATAGGCCGTCACCAATATGTTTTGGATATGACGAGAAAGGACGTTCGCGACAATATTTGGCAGCAGATGTACGACGTGCTTTCGAAAAACAACATAGAATATGTAAAGTGGGACTTTAACCGCAATATTTCGGATGCCGATTCCGCTCTTTTGCCGAAAGAGCGAAAGAAGGAGTTTTTCCACCGATTTATTTTGGGTACATACGAGCTTATGGAAAAGCTTACCTCAACCTTCCCGAATATTTTGTTCGAGAATTGCTCGGGTGGCGGCGGTCGCTTCGATCCGGCTATGCTCTACTATTCTCCGCAGATATGGGCGAGTGACAATACCGATTCGATAGAGCGACTTTATATTCAGTTCGGTACGTCAATGTGCTATCCTTGCTCAACGGTCGGCGCACACGTTTCGGCTCAACCGAGAACCGGCTTAAACACCAAGGGAAACGTCGCACTATGGGGCACCTTCGGCTATGAGCTTGACCCGAGAAAGCTGTCGGACGGCGA
>CAZWLH010000057.1:0-5994 GCA_964634675.1 uncultured Eubacteriales bacterium | reverse complement strand
TTGACCGTGATGAGAACAATGACGGCGGTGTCGGCGGACACAGCAGCGGTGTAATCGGCGAGTGGAAGCTATCGACCGATATCGGCTGTGCGTTTATGAGCCTCGACGGACTTTCACATTACTATAAGCTGACCGAAGACCAAAGGGTCAAGGAACTGTTCGACGAAATGGCCGACATTTTCGATAAAATCGACAAGCTCACGCTCCAAACACAGACCCATTGCACACTGACCGCAGGCCGCGGCCTTATGCGTATGTATGACGTGGTCGGTGACCGAGCATACTTCGAAAAGGCCGAAAGGATATTCAAGCTTTATGTTGAACACGGTATGACCTACACCTATCAGAACTTCAACTGGTTCGGCAAGGGCGATACCTGGACCGAGCCCTGCGCCGTGGTCGATTCGCTGATGCTTGCCTTACAGCTTTATGACGTGACAAACGACGAAAGCTACCGCACATATGCCGCAAGAATTTATCACAACGGCTTTGCGACCTTCCAACGTCCCAACGGCGGAGCTGGTACCGATACCGATGTTAGCGACACGACGTCCGAGCTTAAGGTCGGAGCGGTATACGAGGCGTATTTCTGCTGTACTATGCGCTTGGCAGAGGGTCTGCTTTGTGTAAAGGAAAACCGGGACAGACTTTACGCCGAAACGGTCGGTAAGGTGACAAAGGATTCGGTCGGACGCTATTCGGACGGCGATATTGTTTATGCCGAAATATCCGACGACTTAAAGTCCTTTGCCGAAGAGGCGGTATCGGTCGACGGACTCGAGCTTTATCCGATAGTGAAGCTTTATAAGTTAAAGGATAAGGATGCCTGCCAAAAGGCAGTTCAGAAAATCATCTTCGGATAAACGCGTTTAAGCGGCTGAGGCAATAATAGGTAAAAAAATGCTTGACCTTTTGACAGAGGTATGCTATAATCAATATACCTCTGCAAGGGTCTTTTTTTCTTGAAGATCTTTTTCGGACGGCGGCAATCCGTATATTGTATGCGCTTTCAAAAGAATAACTGTATGTTGTGCTTTTGCGGTATGCGGCGTTGTCCGATTCGAGGGAGGCTCGCGTCCTCTGCAATATGGGGACAAAAATATTTCCGTAAAACGGGAGGTGCCGTCATGAGAGTTAAAATCACATTAGCTTGTTCCGATTGTAAGCAGCGTAACTACAATACCATGAAGAACAAGAAGAACGATCCCGATCGTCTTGAGATGAACAAGTATTGCAAATTCTGCAAGAAGCACACCGTTCACAAAGAGACAAAGTAAGGAGGTACACAGGTGAAAATATTGAAAAATGTTTTTAGTGTACTGACTGTCCTCTTTGCCGTTGCTGCTTTGGTAATGTTCTTCCTTCCTTTCGGAAAGGTAGCAATTACCGACAGTACGTATCTTGAGCGTGTGGGAGCCGAATTCGCTTTCGGCTCGGGTTATAACGGTTCCGACGTCGGCAAATCTGCCGATGTTCTGTTCTGTATGATCCTCACCGCTTTCACTGTACTGTTTGCCGCTCTTTCGTTCAAATTCAAGGGAACCAGATGGGCAACCGTCGGCTTTTCGGCCGTCGATGCGGTTTATATGCTGGTTATTGCCTGTTCGCACTCAAATAAGTTCCTCGATGTTCAGGGACTTGTTTCTCAGTCCGCAATAGGCAACAACACCACCGAATACGTAAACCATATGCCGCTTATCATCTCGATCGCCCTGTTTGCAGTGCTTATTTGCGGTGCTGCGTACCTGCTTATCGCAGATCGCATTGCCGTAGAGGAGTCGAGAGAGAACAAGCTCACAATTCCGCAGAAGGTCGTAAAGTTCCTTCGCGACTATAAGGGTGAGCTCAAGAAGATCGTTTGGCCTAATTTCAAGACCGTTCTCAAGAATACGGGCATAGTTCTTATTATGTGCGTATTGGTCGGTGTGTTCATTTGGGCAGTCGACTTCGGTCTCGGCGCATTGCTTGACCTTATCTACAACAGATAAGCAAAGCTTTGTGTGGAGGTTTAGATTATGGCAGATTACGAAGAAGCTAAATGGTATGTAGTACACACATATTCCGGCTATGAAAACAAGGTTATGACCGACCTTGAAAAAATGGTCGAAAACCGCGGAATGCAGGATCTCATTCAAGACTTCAGAATTCCGACCGAAACCGTTACCGAGATCGGCAGCGACGGTAAGGAACGTCAGGTCGAGAGAAAGATATTCCCCGGTTATGTAATGATCAAAATGATCGTTACCGACGATTCGTGGTATGTCGTGCGTAACACGCGCGGTTGTACCGGCTTCGTTGGCCCGGCTTCAAAGCCGGTTCCGCTCACCGATAAAGAGGTCGAAGCCTTGGGCGTTGAGAAGCGCAGCGTCGAGGTCAAATACTCGGTCGGAGATTCCGTCAAGATCATCGACGGACCGCTCGAGGGCTTTACCGGTATCGTCGACGAAATCGACATCGACAAGAACAATGTCCGTGTCACGATTTCTATGTTCGGCAGAGAAACACCTGTCGAGCTTGAGCTCAATCAGATCGAATTGATTGAGGATTGATTGAAACTAAGGGCTTTTAAGCCCTGCTTTAAGGTGATATAACACCGACCGTGGGAGGAACGCCAAATTTTATTGCTTTGGGCGCTCCGTCGTGCGTGAAAAACGCCGCCACCACTATTTTTGGAGGTGCAACTAATGGCACAGAAAATTACTGGCTATATTAAACTTCAGATCCCTGCCGGAAAAGCAACTCCGGCCCCGCCTGTAGGACCGGCACTCGGTCAGCACGGCGTAAACATCATGGCTTTCACTAAGGAATTCAACGAGCGTACCAAGAACGACGCAGGTCTTATCATTCCTGTTGTTATCACCGTATACGCCGACCGTTCCTTTACTTTCATCACCAAGACTCCTCCGGCAGCCGTTCTCATTAAGAAGGCTTGCGGACTTGACAAGGCTTCCGGTGTTCCCAACAAGGACAAGGTTGCTCAGCTCACCAAGGAGCAGGTAAGAAAGATCGCAGAACAGAAAATGCCCGACCTCAATGCAGCTACCGTTGAAGCAGCCATGTCTATGGTTGCCGGTACCGCACGCAGCATGGGCATCACTGTCGAAGACTGATGCTCCCTTGTGGGAGGAAATATCCGATTTAACCACTATTTTGGGAGGTAACATTTGAAATGAAACACGGAAAGAAATATGTTGCAAGCGCTCAGCTTGTTGATACCACAAAGCAGTATGACATTGCCGAGGCAATGGATCTTACTGTAAAGACCAAGATCGCAAAGTTCGATGAGACCGTTGAGGCTCACGTTCGTTTGGGTGTTGACTCACGTCACGCTGACCAGCAGGTTCGCGGTGCCGTCGTTCTCCCGAACGGAACCGGTAAGAATGTTCGCGTTCTTGTATTCTGCAAGGAAGACAAGGCTCAGGCAGCTCTCGATGCAGGTGCAGATTTCGTAGGAGCAGAGGATATGGTTGCTAAGATCCAGAGCGAAAACTGGATGGACTTCGACGTTGTTATCGCTTCTCCCGATATGATGGGTCTCGTCGGCCGTCTCGGTAAGGTTTTGGGCCCCCGCGGACTTATGCCGAACCCCAAGGCAGGCACCGTTACTCCTGACGTAGCTAAGGCTGTTACCGAAGCTAAGGCCGGTAAGATCGAGTACCGTCTTGACAAGCAGAACATCATTCACTGCCCCATCGGCAAGGTTTCCTTCGGCCCCGAAAAGCTTCAGGAAAACTTCGAGACTCTTCTCGGTGCTATTGCCAAGGCTAAGCCGGCAGCAGCCAAGGGTCAGTATATCAAGTCCTGCGTAGTTGCTACTACCATGGGCCCCGGAATTAAGGTTAACGCTTCTAAGTACGGCGCTTAATTTCACTTGAGTTTTTACCGCAGTGCCGCCAAAAGCACTGCGGTATGTTTTTTTGATTTGATAAGGAGTAAATCATGGCGTTGCAAAATAAATCGAGGGATTTGCTGTCGGGCTCGTTGATCAAGAATATGCTGATGTATACGATCCCTGTCATCCTTTCCGGCGTATTACAGCTTTTCTTCAATGCCGCCGACTTGATAGTAGTCGGCAAATTCGACGTTGAAAACGGTTCGTTGGCTCAGGCGGCGATAGGCTCGACCGGTGCGATGATAAATCTTATATTGGGTATTTTTATCGGTATTTCGGTCGGTGTTAACGTTGTCATAGCGCGCCTTGTCGGTTCAAAAAGCGGAGATATGCTGCGCACCGCGGTACAGACCTCTATGCTCTTGGGTCTTATCGCCGGTGTTATCATAGCAATAGCCGGCTTCATATTTGCGAAGCCCTTGCTTATACTTATCGGAACCGACGATGCGGTAATGCCGTTTGCCGAAGAATATCTGCGTATTTATTTTATCGGTGCGCCTTTTTCGATGATATACAACTTCGGCTCGGCAATAATGCGTGCGTACGGCGATACCAAGCGACCGATGATCTTTCTCAGCGTGAGCGGTCTTATAAATGTTGTTCTTAACCTTATAACCGTTATTGTTTTCGATATGAGCGTTGCCGGTGTTGCAATTGCAACCTCGTCGTCAAACCTCGTCGCCTGTATTTTCATAGTTGTTGCGCTAATACGTACAGATGCGCCGATAAAGCTGCATTTAAAGGGTATGAAAGTAAGCGGAATCTGGACCAAGCAGATAGTCTCCTTGGGGCTTCCGGCAGGTATACAAGGCTCACTCTTTTCAATATCCAACGTCGTTATACAGTCGGCAGTCAACTCGTTCGGTGATCCGCATATAACGGCCGGAAACGGCAATGCGAGCAATTTCGAAGGCTTTATATACCTCGCAATGAACGCATTTTATCAAACGACCATAACCTTTACCGGCCAAAGCTACGGTGCAAAGCGCTACGACCTTATGAAGAAAATATACTACATAGGACTTATGCTTGTTGCAGTGACTGGAATCGCTATGGGATATGTCTCTTTCTTCTTAAGAGAACCGATAATGGCGATATATTCGTCCAATGCAGAGGATATTGCGGCCGGTGTTGCGCGACTCACGATAGTCTGCGTGACATACTTTTTCTGCGGCCTTATGGAAGTCAGCACGGGAGCAATAAGAGGTATGGGCAATTCGATAGTGCCGATGATAATATCGCTCATAGGCGCCTGCGGCTCCAGAATACTGTGGATATATACGTTTTTTGCCGAATGGAAAACTCCCGACTGCCTCTATATATCCTATCCCGTATCCTGGATACTCACCTTCTTGGCACTGTACATATACGCTGTGTATTACAGAAAAAAGATAGTGAAAAGCGATATGAAATTGCAGTTGGAGCAAATTAATGCGGAAATCGAAAATAATGCTTGACAAATCAGTCAAGCTGTGGTAATATACTAATGTTAATTCCAAAGACAGTAGGTGCGTAGCATAAAGACCATGTCTGCCTACCGAGGATAACACTTAAATTGTCTTTATTTGACCTTTTTCGTGCCTATCCTTCTTTGGGATAGGCACTTTTAATTTCGGAGGTGAATATTGTGCCCAGTCAGTCAGTATTGGAACTCAAGCAGCAGCAGGTTGCTGAGATCAAGGCCAATGTCGAAGGCGCCTGTGCCGGTGTTCTCGTTGATTACAGCGGAATTTCGGTTGCAGACGATACTAAGCTTCGTAAAGAGCTTCGTGAGGCAGGCGTTCATTACGCAGTTGTAAAGAACACCCTTCTCCATAAGGCTATCGAAGGCTCCGATCTCGCAGAGATGGATCCGTTCCTTAACGGTAACACCGCTATCGCAACCAGCACCGACGATCACGTCGCCGCCGCAAGAATTCTCAGCAAGTATGCCGAGACCAACGAGACCTTCAAGATCAAGACCGGATTCCTCGACGGAAAGGTTATCGATCTTGCAACTATCGACAGTCTTGCAAAATTGCCGTCCAGAGATATTCTTCTTGCAACTGTTTGCAACGCGTTCAACGCACCCATCGCAGCATTCGCCCGTGTCATTCAGGCTA
>CAZWLH010000056.1:0-9945 GCA_964634675.1 uncultured Eubacteriales bacterium | reverse complement strand
GTATGATGGACTGGGATTCATCCCTCTGGAAGAACTGATGAAACGGGAAACGGCATGACTTCCGTCACGCCGCCCCTTGAAAACCAATGGTTTTCGCCATTTTTAAATTTTACTGTTTTACGACCACCCGGCATTTGCGGAAAGCTTTCAACAGTCTTGGATTATTATTCGCCTGCCGATTCGCCGCTCATTATTGCACGGAAAGCATCACCGCTTATCTTTTCGTTAACGAAAAGCTGCTGTGCCACCTTATGAACCTTATCCATATTGGCGGTGAGAAGCGATTTGGCCTTGTCGTACTGAGTCATAATAATGTCACGTACCTCACCGTCGATAACGGCGGCCATATTTTCGGAATAGTTGGGGGTCGACGAGAAATCACGTCCGAGGAATACCTCGTTGTTGCCGGATCCGAGCTTGACAAGTCCGACCTTGGCACTCATACCAAACTTGGTGACCATATTGTGGGCAAGCTCGGTCGCACGCTCGATATCGTTGGAAGCGCCGGTGCAGATATCATCCTGAGTAAGCTCTTCTGCGGCACGTCCGCCGAGCAGGGAGCAAATATCCTCTTCCATCTTGGTTTTGGTAACGTGACCGTTATCCTGCTCGGGCAGATACATTGTAAAGCCTGCGGCCATTCCGCGCGGAATAATGGATATCTGATGAACGGGGTCCTGTGTCGGGAGGAAATAGGAAACAACGGCGTGACCTGCCTCGTGGTAAGAGGTTATCATCTTGTCCTTTTCCTTAATGACCCTCGACTTTTTCTCGGCACCCATCATAACCTTAATGGTAGCCTCTTCAACATCCTGCTCGGTAACGGCCTTGCGGTTGGCACGGGCGGCAAGCAGGGCGGCTTCGTTCAAAAGGTTTTCGAGATCGGCACCGGTAAAGCCGGCAGTCGACTGTGCTATTGTCTTGAGGTTAACATCGGGGCCGAGCGGCTTGGTACGTGCGTGTACCTTAAGTATCTCTTCTCTGCCATTGACATCGGGATAGTTTACGGTTATCTGGCGGTCAAAACGACCCGGACGGAGCAATGCCTTATCGAGAATATCGGGGCGGTTGGTTGCGGCAATGATGATAACACCCTCATTTGCGCCGAATCCGTCCATTTCAACAAGCAGCTGGTTAAGGGTCTGCTCACGCTCGTCGTGTCCGCCGCCGAGACCTGCGCCTCTCTGACGTCCGACCGCATCTATCTCATCGATAAAGATGATCGACGGAGAATTCTTCTTTGCCTGATCGAAAAGATCACGTACACGTGAAGCACCGACACCGACGAACATTTCGACGAAATCCGAGCCCGAGATGAAAAAGAACGGTACGCCCGCTTCACCTGCGACGGCACGTGCAAGCAAGGTCTTACCTGTTCCCGGAGGGCCTACAAGCAGCACTCCCTTGGGAATTCTCGCACCGAGATCGTTAAACTTTTTGGGATCCTTGAGGAACTGAACGATCTCTGCCATTTCCTCTTTTTCTTCATCGGCACCGGCAACATCGGCAAAGGTGGTCTTGCGCTTGTCGTCCTCGGCCTTCTTGATTCGCGCCTTTCCGAACGACATGGTCTTGTCGCCGCCCATTCCCGCACTCATCTTACGCATAACGAAAATGAAGATAACGAAAACAACGACCGTAACAAGCAGGCTCGGAAGCATACTCGTGAGCCAAGAACCCTCTCCGCCGCGCTTATAGTTCATAACTATATCGTCGGCAGGATTGTCATTGGTGTTCTTTTCCTTGATGATATCGCGGAGATCGTAGTAGAACACGTCGCTGACAACGGTTATCGAGTGTGTCTTGCCGTCGGCTCTTGTAACGTATTTCAGCGTGCCGTCATACATATTGAGCTCGGCTTCCTTAACTTCATCGTTATAAAACTGCTGAACGACGGTCGAGTAGTCGGTCTTCTCGGCGGTGTTTGAGCTGTATACCACTCCGGCAACGGCGGCCAGAAGTATGATCGGTATAAAAATGCTCAAAAGTACTTTGGTTACTTTATTCATGATCTGCTCCTTTTCTTATCAATCCTCGTAACACTCACGCTTCAGCACACCGACATAAGGCAGGTTGCGGAACTTTTCATCATAGTCGAGTCCGTAGCCTACGATAAATTCATCGGGAACGTTGGCTCCCGAATAGTCGGCCTTGATATCGGCCTTTCTGCGCTCGGGTTTATCGAAGAAGGTACATATTTTAACACTTGCGGGCTTTCTTCCCTCAAGCATATTTTTCAAGGTCGAAAGAGTAACTCCCGAATCGAGAATATCCTCAACTATCAAAAGGTCATAGTCCTTTATATCTATATTGAGATCCTTGACGATCTTAACGTTACCGCTTGTTCTGGTGCCTGCTCCGTAAGACGAAACTACCATAAAGTCGATCTCGCAGGGAATGGTAATGCTTCTCATAAGGTCGGCCATAAATACCACCGAGCCCTTGAGAACGCTGACAAGAAGCAGCCTTTTACCCTTGTAGTCCTCGGATATCTGCTTGCCTAAGCGGCTTACTATATCCTTTATTGCCGACTCATCGAAAAGCACTGTTTCGATGCAGTCGTTCATATTGACGTTATCACATATTTTACCCATTTTCCTCACCCTTGTTTTCACTGTTCAGTATAATTATGCTGCGGCTTTCCTCGGTCACGGCACACCGCTCGTCAACACCGAAGCCGCAAAGCCACACAACGCCCTTTTCGTCACAAAGGACGGGAAGAATGTCCCTAAGCGACCGCTCGGTCTTGGCCTCATTGAAAAGCTTTTTGAAAGACTTTGTGCAATTGCGGCCTCTTAGCCTTATGCTGTCACCGTTTTCTCTTCCTCTGAATATCAGTCTGCCACATATTTTATCACAGTCAACTGCGTTATTTAATAACAAACTGTTAAATTTACTTGTATTTTTTAAATTTTCGACACTTTCCGCCGTCGCAAGGACACCGAAATAGGCCGTCGGAAATGTCAAAACCTCGGTTTTCGGTAACACAGCTTCGGTTTTCGGCGGTATAAGCTTAAAAACACCGTTTTCGACCGATGCCGAAAAGCCGTTATGCACCGTCACTCTTCCGCCGTGTTCAAGCAGCTCGCATATAGCGGCAACGTGACGGTTTTCGGGCACCTTGCCGACAACCTCGGCATAATACTTCGAAATGCAGCGGTGCTTCACGGCATTGTGCAGCACCGACAGTCCTTCACATGACAGTCCGCCGTTGTTTTGCAAGCCGATGAAAGCCTCGTTTGTAACCGAATCGAGATAATCGGCATCATCACGCAGTATTTCGCTCATCTGCGCCGCATTTGCGACCACCGCCGTATTGATCTTTAAAAGCTCGGGCACGACCGAGTGTCTTATTCGGTTGCGTGTATAGGCTTGGTCACTGTTAGTGGAGTCGATACAAAACGACTCGCCGTTTTGGCAGCAAAAGCGTTCGATCTCACTGCGCTCGGTGAATATCAGCGGTCGGATTATTCTGCCCCTTTTCGGAGGAATACCGCAAAGACCGGCTATGCCGGTTCCCCTCGCCATATTATGCAGAACCGTTTCGATATTGTCATTTGCGGTGTGAGCCGTCGCTATAAGCTCGGGTGCGGTGCTTTCAAGAAAAGCATAGCGCACACGCCTTGCGGCAAGCTCGATGCTTTCGCCGCTCTTTTCTGCCTCAAGCCGTATATCGGCTCGCTCGACCGTGAGCGGAACACCGAGTCTTGAACATATATCCCTGACAAAACGCTCGTCACGCTCCGATTCCTCGCCGCGCAGGCAGTGATTCAGGTGTGCTGCGGATATCTTGACCGAAAGCTCGTCTTCAAGCTGCTTTAAGCACAAAAGCAGTGCCACCGAATCGGCACCGCCCGACAGTGCAACCGTTATGCTTCCGGCACCGTCTATCATATTATACCGCTTTATCGCACGAATAACCGAGTTCTTCATCAGCCGATCACATCCCGGGTCGAAAAGCGTGTATACATACCGTCCCAATAAAGGTCGACCGAATCAAGACCGCCGTGTCTGTTTTTGGCAACGATACATTCGGCCTTATGCTCATCGATCTGATTGTTGGGATCCTCGTTTTCGTTTTTATAGTATATGTCACGGTACATAAAAAGAACAATATCGGCATCCTGCTCGATAGAGCCGGATTCTCTGAGGTCGGACAACGCCGGCTTATGCGATTTTCCCTTGACCTCGGTGCCGCGGGAAAGCTGCGCGCAAACGATGACCGGTATCTGCATTTCCTTGGCCATTATTTTGAGGTTTCTTGTGATATCCGAAACCTCCTGCACACGGTTTTCGGTACGCTTGGCCGACTGAATAAGTCCCAAATAGTCGATAATGACAAGGTCGGGCTTATCCTTCATACGGCGAAGCTTGGCCTTCATTTCGGGAACGGTTATGCCCGGAGTTTCGTCGATATACATTTTGGCCGAGGACAGGTTGAGTCCGGCCTGTGTGAGTCGGGTCCATTCGTCGGGAGTTAAATCGCCGGTTCTCATTTTGCCCGATTCTATCATAGCCTCACTCGAAAGCAAACGCTGTGCAAGCTGATCACGGCTCATTTCGAGAGAGAAAAAGCAAACGGTCTTGCCCGACTGCACGGCAACATTGCGTGCCACGTTCAAAGCAAAGGCGGTCTTACCCATACCCGGACGGGCACCGACTATAATAAGGTCGGAGCGGTTAAGGCCCGTGATTATTTTGTCAAGCTCCGAAAAGCCGGTCGGTATACCGATGTATTCCTTCCTTGTCTCGGGGTCGCTTATCTTGGCCAAGCGCACAAAGGTCTCGCTCTTAATGACATCGTCGAGCAGTCTCAGACCAGTGACATCACGACCCTGCCGTATTTCGTATATCTTCTGCTCGGCGTTTTCAAGCAGCATATTCGCATCGGTCGCACCGCCCTGTGCCATTTCGATTATATCGCGTGAGGCCATCATAAGCGAACGGACATAGTACCGCTCGGTGACGATCTCGGCATAGGTTGTAATATTGGCGGAGGTCGGAACACTCTGTGCCACTGCGGTAAGGTAAGACTTGCCGCCTGCGGCATCGAAAAGTCCGTCGGTCTTGAGCTTTTCGAGCACGGTTATAAAGTCGATAGTTTGATTGGCGGTGCTCATACTGCACAGAATATCATATATCCTGCGGTTTTGCGGAATATAGAAATGATCCGGCTTCAGCTTATCCATTACAAGGTTTATGCTCGGGGGATCGATAAGTATCGCTCCGAGCACCGACTGCTCGGCCTCGTTTGAGAACGGAAGTGATACACCTTCGAAATTGCTGTCATTTTTATTTTCGGCCAAAAGCTCACCTTCCTTCAAGCTGAGTTATCATTCCTCTACTCTTACGGTAAGCTTGGCCGAAATGCCGTTATAAAGCTTGACCTCGGCGGTAAAGTCGCCGTATGATTTTATGTCCGCAACGGTGATTTTTTTCTTGTCGACCGCAACACCGAAGCGTGCTGTAACCTCGGCGGCGATTTCCTTGGAGGTGACGGCGCCGAAGAGCTTGCCGTTGGAACCGGCCTTCATATGGAAAACTATCTCCTTGCCGTCAAGCTTTGCGGCGGCGGCCGAAGCGGCGGCCTTTTCCTCGGCTATGTGGTGAGCCTTTGAGGATTCACGGTTTTTGAGCTCGTTTAAAGAAGCGGCATTGGCTTCGACAGCCAAGTTCTTCGGGAACAAAAAGTTTCTCACATATCCGTCCGAAGCGTTGACCATTTCGCCCTTTTTGCCCAAGCCCTTAACATCGGCATTAAGTATTACTTTCATATTTATCGTCCTTTCGAAGATTATTTACTTTTTATATCCTTTTTATAAGCATCGATCGCGTGCTTAAGCTGAAGCACGGCATCCTCAATACTGTCGACCTGAAGCTGACAGGCCGCCATTGTGCGGTGTCCGCCTCCGCCGAGTCTTTCCATAATAAGCTGAACATTCATACTTCCCAACGATCTCGCCGAGATGTTGAACTCGCTTCCGTAGCGGCATATTACGAACGAACCCGAAATGCCGCTTATTCCGAGAAGCTCATCGGCCGCCTGTGCCGAAGCAAGGCGTGACGACGGACTTATCGAGGTATTGACGGCGATAGCACAATCATTGTCGTAAAGCTCGGCCGAGCTGACTATTTCGGCACGGAGCTTATATGAATCTATTGAACCGGCGAACAGCTTTTTCACCGTTACGGGGTCGGCACCTCGGTTACGCAGGAAGGCCGAGGCCTCAAAGGTTCTGACACCGGTGTTCAAAACGAAATTGCGGCTGTCGAGCATAATTCCCGAAAGCAGAGCCTCTGCCTCAAACTGACCGACACTCTTCGGACACATATACTGAAGCATTTCGGCAACCATTTCGCAGGCCGAAGAAACCGCCGTTTCGTGATAGAAAATAACCGAATCGTTTATGAAGTCGACCGCCTTGCGGTGGTGGTCAATGACGACAACATTCTGACAACGGTCGTAAACCTCGGGACTATCCAGAAACGAAGGACGGTGCACGTCGGTGATTATCAGCAGCGTATCCTTATCTATCATAGGCAAAACCTCGTTGCCCGATACCACATTGAGGTGAGCACCGAGTACTTCCGCACGCTCAAGCAAGGAGGAAGCCATGGTTTTCGAGGCATCCATTACTATGTAGGGCTGACGTCCCAGTGCCGTTGCGGCACTCGACAGTGCAATGCATGAGCCGAAGCTGTCGAGGTCGGCAAAGCGATGTCCCATAAGCACAACATTACTTGAGGAAACAATAAGGCTTTTGAGCGTATTCGATATGATACGTGCTCTTACCTTATTGTGCTTTTCGAGTGCACCCGAAACGCCGCCGAAGAATTTATATTCGTTGTTGGGCATTTTGACAACGGTCTGATCACCGCCGCGGCCCAAAGCCATATCCAACGCCTGCTTCGCCATTTCTTCACATTCGGCAAGACTTCCGCCGCCTTGACCGACGCCGATCGAAAGTGTCGCCGAGCTGTCGCCGAACTTAAGCTCACGGACACTGTTGAGAACACTGAAGCCCTCTTCGCTCAGCTTTTGATAGCTCCGCTCCTCAAGCACAAGCATATATCGGTCACCCGAAAGCTTGCGGCATATTCCGTTTATATGCGAAAACCACTTTTCGATACGCTGCTGAACCGCACCTCTGAAGGATGCGATCTCACTGTCACGTGCGTTTTTGGTGATTTCATCGAGATTGTCTATCGCAACGAAAGCAACAACGGGACGTGTTTGCTCATATTCGTTGGCGGTCTTTCTCAGTGAGGTAATGTCGAAAAGATAGTATATTCTAAGCTCGGTGCCGTTGTCGGCACTGTCAACATAGGAATCGGTCACCGAAAAGATCCTGTTTCCGAGAATGATCTCGGCATAGCCGTTGCTTTCGATGTCATCCTCAAAATCGGAGCCGAAGACCGCACCCACGGTCTTGCCGACGGTGAGCGAGGCTTCGGGAACGTCGGCCTCGAATTTCGGATTATACCAAACGATCTCACCGTATTCGGTCGTTATCAGAACCGGAAGCTTCAGCTCGGTCAAAGCTCTTGACTGAGCCGTCGATATTCCCTTGGAAGCAACCGAGATTATCTTGCCTATATTTGCGTGAAGACCGACAAGCGAAAACACGGTCACTATCACACCCAGGGCCGCTATGCCGACCGATATTTCGAGCGCATATTCACCGGCAAAGGCGAAAACCGCCGCATCGGCCGCCAACAAAAGCAGTAAAAGCAGAAATATTCTGCCGACTCCCCACACTTTTTTCATCCGAGGTCACGCCTCCTTAATACAAAACTTATATCTCCAATATAACCGGCAGTATCATCGGGCTTCGTCCCGTTTGCTCGTAAAGGAACCTCGACAGGCCGTCACGAAGTCTTGCCTTGACGGTGTTCCAATCCTTAACGCCGGTAACATAGCATTTTTCGAGCACGTCACAGGCCGCTTCTCTCGCATCGTCCATCATACGCTCGGCCTCCTTGACATAGACAAAGCCTCTCGAAATGATTTCGGGACCCGAAAGCACCTCACGTGTGACGGTATCGACCGAAACCGCAACAACAATAATGCCGTCCTCGGCCAAATGCTTGCGGTCACGCAATACAACGTTTCCGACATCTCCGACACCGAAGCCGTCGACCAAAACACTGCCTGCGGGAACGGTATCGGTGACCTTCATCGAATCGTGCGTTATCTCTATCACCCTACCGATGGCGGTTATGAGTATATTTTCGTGAGCGATGCCGATCGATTCGGCAAGCGTTGCGTGCTTTACAAGGTGCTTTTGCTCGCCGTGCACGGGAATGAAGAACTTCGGTCTCACAAGGTTGAGCATAAGCTTAAGCTCCTCCTGACAGGCATGACCCGAAACGTGTACATCGTACATTTTCTCGTAAACCACCTGTGCTCCGAGCTTCAGCAGCTCGTTTATGACCTTGGTGACCGTTTTTTCATTGCCCGGTATCGGAGTTGCCGAAATGATTATGAAATCCTCGGGGCCGACCGAAACCTTGCGGTGATCGCCGAAGGCCATACGGTGCAGTGCCGACATCGGCTCGCCCTGACTTCCCGTGGTAATGATGACAAGCTGATCGGGCGTGTATTTCTTTATCATATCGATATCTATAAGCACACCGTCGGGCACGTTAAGATATCCGAGCTCGGAGGCTACCTGTACGACATTCTGCATACTTCTGCCCGACACTGCGACCTTACGTCCGCAGCGCACGGCTTCATCGATTATCTGCTGTACACGGTGAATGTTTGACGAAAAGGTCGCAACGATTATGCGCTTGTTTTCGGCCTTTTTAAAGAGGTTATAAAAGCTTTCACCGACAATTTTTTCACTCGGAGTGAATCCACCGCGTTCGGCGTTGGTTGAATCCGACATCAAGACCAAAACGCCCTTTTTGCCGAGCTCACCGAAGCGTGCAAGGTCGATAACATCGCCGTCGATCGGCGTTGTATCTATCTTAAAGTCACCTGTCTGAACCACAGTGCCGACAGGAGTCTCGACTGCGACCGCAACGGCATCGGGAATAGAATGATTCACGTGAATAAACTCGATTTTAAAGCAACCCAAGGCTATCACATCACCCGGCTTCACAACATTGAGCTTGGCACTGCCGAGAAGCTTATGCTCCTTCAGCTTTCCCGCAATAAGACCGACTGTAAGAGCCGTTCCGAACACGGGAATATTGCATTCCTTGAGTAAATAGGGTATTGCACCTATGTGATCCTCGTGACCGTGGGTCACGACAAGTCCCTTGATTTTATCGGCGTTTTTGACGATATGGGAAAAATCCGGAATAACGATATCAATACCCGGCATATCCTCATCGGGGAATGACATTCCGCAATCGACAAGGAACATATCCTCGCCGTATTCATAAAGCGTTATATTCTTTCCGATCTCACCGAGTCCGCCGAGCGGAGTTATCCTCAAAGGCTTAACGTTTTTCGGCTTTCGGTTGTAGCTTCTGCGCTTTTGAGCGATGCTCTCCTGCTTTGCTTTTGAAGATGCTGCTTTCTTTTCGGTTGTCACCTCTGTGACGGGCTTTGTCTGAGCCTTTGAATTCTTCTTTTCGTTAACCGCCGAGGTACCGCTTTTTGCGGTCTTCGGCTTGCCCGAGGTATTCTTGCGATACTGTCTTTTAGGTGCGGTCTTTGTTTCGGTGTTTACCGCTTCGGCGTTTTTCTTTTTTGTTTCTGCCATTAAATTTTCTCCTTCTTCCGCTTTGCTTTCGGCGGACAAATTATGTAGTATATGTATATTAAAACGTGGTGCCGATTATTTTCGTACATCCAAATACTGACATTTACACAGTCTATATTTTACTCCAATTCCCTCACATTGTCAAGACCGCAAGCTTATTATTGATTGTTCGAATGTAGATAATGCAATACTATTCTCAATCACACAGGGATATATTACATTGCGAAAG
>CAZWLH010000055.1:0-9950 GCA_964634675.1 uncultured Eubacteriales bacterium | reverse complement strand
AGGAAGTTTTTGAAGATATGTCTTCAATCACCGATTACACCGGTAATCTTGTGCTAGATTTTATCGACTATCGTCTCGACGATAAGCCCAAGTATACCGTTGCGGAGTGTAAGGAGAGAGATGCGACCTATGCCGCACCTCTGCGTGTGCGCGCACGTCTTCAAAATCTTGAAACCGGCGAAATAAAAGAGAACGAGGTCTTTATGGGTGATTTTCCGCTCATGACCGACTCCGGTACGTTTGTTATCAACGGCGCGGAGCGTGTTGTCGTATCTCAGCTCGTTCGTTCTCCCGGTGTATACTACGATTATACAATCGATAAATCCGGCAGAAAGCTTTACAGTGCAACCGTTATTCCGAACAGAGGTGCCTGGCTTGAGTATGAAACCGCTCAGGACGGTGCGCTTTATGTCCGTATCGACAAAAACCGTAAGCTTCCGCTCTCGACCTTTATCCGCACGCTCGGACTGCCCACCAATTTTGAGATCAGCGAACGCCTCGGTGAAGACGAGAGAATGACCGCTACCTTTGAAAAGGATACCACCACCGATGTCGACTCGGCACTTATCGAGGTTTACAGAAAGCTTCGCCCGGGCGAGCCTGCCACAGTTGAAGGCGCTCAGACCCACTTGGAGCAGCTCTTCTTTGACGACCGCCGCTATGATATGTCCCGTGTCGGACGCTTTAAATACAATAAAAAGCTTGCCATTTCTACCCGTATTCAGGGCAAGGTGCTTTCCCGTCCGGTTGCCGATCCGATGACGGGTGAAATAATCGCCGAGGCCGGAGAGACCGTCAGCCGCGAAAAAGCGGTCGAGATGGAGAAAAAGGGCGTCAGCGAGGTTTATCTCGATGTTCTCGAAAACGAGGGTGAGCGCAACGAGGTCAAGGTCATTTCCAACGGAATGGTCGATATTCGCGACTTTATTGATGTTGATGCCGAGGCTCTCGGTATAAAGGAAAAGGTCGTTTTCTCCGTTTTGAAGGAGATCCTCGAAAACAATGAGGGAGAGGCTGTTATCCGTGCCATCGAAGACAGCATCGACGCTCTTTGCCCCAAGCACATCACGCTTGACGATATCTTCGCTTCGATCAACTACTTTATAGGTCTTCCCCACGGCGTGGGTGTGACCGATGATATAGATCACCTCGGAAACCGCCGTATCCGCTGTGTTGGTGAGCTTTTGCAGAACCAGTTCCGCATCGGCTTCTCACGTATGGAGCGTGTCATCAGAGAGAAGATGACCCTTCAGGCTCAGGATATGGACGTTATCACTCCGCAGAGCCTTATCAATATAAGACCGGTCGTTGCCGCCATAAAGGAGTTCTTCGGTTCTTCGCCGCTTTCTCAGTTTATGGATCAGACCAACCCGTTGTCCGAGCTTACTCACAAGCGCCGTCTTTCGGCTCTCGGCCCCGGCGGTCTTTCACGTGACCGTGCCGGATTCGAGGTTCGAGACGTTCATTACAGCCACTACGGACGTATGTGCCCGATCGAGACTCCGGAAGGCCCCAACATCGGACTTATTTCCTACTTGGCAACCTTCGCAAAGATAAACGAATATGGCTTTATCGAGGCTCCGTTCCGCAAGGTCGACAAGGAAACGGGCCGCGTGCTTGACGAGGTCGTTTATATGACCGCCGATCAGGAGGACGAGTTCATCATCGCTCAGGCCAACGAACCGCTCGACAGCGAGGGACGTTTTGTCAACGAACGTGTCAGTGGACGTTTCCGCGATCAGTTCGTCGAGTGCAAGGGCACCGAGATTGACTTTATGGACGTTTCGCCTAAGATGGTCGTTTCGGTCGCAACTGCTATGATACCGTTCCTCGAGAACGACGATACCAACCGAGCACTTATGGGCTCGAATATGCAGAAGCAGGCTGTTCCGCTCCTTAAGACCGAGAGTCCCTTTGTCGGAACCGGTATGGAGTATAAGGCAGCCGTCGACTCGGGTGTCGTTGTGCTTGCAAAGCGTGCCGGTACCGTTGTCGCCGCAAGTGCCGATACCATTAAGATAAAGGTCGAAAACGGCGAGATCGACGAGTATGAGCTTATCAAATTCCTGCGTTCCAACCACGGAACCTGTATAAATCAGCGTCCTATCGTTTCGGTAGGTCAGAATGTCATAAAGGGCGAGGTCATTGCCGACGGTCCCGCTACCGCAAACGGTGAAATTTCGCTCGGTAAGAATGCTCTTATCGGCTTTATGACTTGGGAAGGCTATAACTACGAGGACGCCGTTCTCATCAACCAGAAGCTTGTCCGTGAGGATATGTATACCTCTATCCATATTGAGGAATACGATATCGAAGCCAGAGATACCAAGCTCGGACCCGAGGAAATCACACGTGATATCCCGAACGTCGGCGACGATGCCTTGAAGGATCTCGACGAGCGCGGTATCATCCGTGTCGGTGCCGAGGTCAAGGCAGGCGATATCCTTGTCGGTAAGGTAACACCAAAGGGTGAGACCGAGCTTACCGCCGAGGAAAGACTCCTCAGAGCCATTTTCGGCGAAAAGGCAAGAGAGGTAAGAGATACCTCCCTGCGTGTGCCCCACGGTGAGTACGGAACAATCGTTGACGTTAAGGTCTTCGACCGCTCCAACTGCTCCGAGCTCAACCCCGGCGTTAACCTTGTTGTCCGTTGCTATATTGCACAGAAGAGAAAGATCTCGGTCGGCGATAAAATGGCCGGACGTCACGGTAACAAGGGTGTTGTTTCCCGCATTTTGCCGAGCGAGGATATGCCGTTCCTGCCCGACGGTACTCCGCTCGATATAGTTCTTAATCCTCTGGGCGTTCCTTCCCGTATGAACATCGGTCAGGTGCTCGAGGTCAACCTCGGATATGTCGCAAAGGCTCTCGGCTGGAAGGTTTGCACTCCTGTTTTCGACGGTGCACACGAAGCCGATATCCGCGATATGCTCAAGCGTGCGGAAGAGGTCACAAAGAGCGATGAGTATGCCGACAGAGGCTCTGCAAAGCTAGACTTCTCCAAGATACCCTTCACCGAGGATGCAAAAACTCAGCTTTATGACGGACGTACCGGCGAACCCTTCGACAACAAGGTAACCGTCGGATATATGTACTACCTCAAGCTGCATCATCTTGTCGACGATAAGATCCATGCACGTTCCACCGGTCCTTATTCACTTGTTACTCAGCAGCCTCTGGGCGGTAAAGCTCAGTTCGGCGGACAGCGTTTCGGTGAAATGGAAGTTTGGGCACTCGAGGCTTACGGTGCCGCTTACACCTTGCAGGAGATACTCACCGTCAAGTCCGACGATATCGTAGGACGTGTCAAGACCTATGAGGCTATCGTAAAGGGTCAGAACGTTCCCAAGGCAGGCGTTCCCGAATCGTTCAAGGTTCTTATCAAAGAGCTTCAGTCCTTGGGACTTGATATTAAGGTTCTCGATAAAAACAACGACGAGATCGACTTGAGACAGACCTTCGAAGAGGATGAGGAAATGGGCTTCGCTCCTGCGGCAGGCGACCGTGACTTTGCCGAGGAAACCGTTGCCGACAGCCTTGAAGGCTTCGGTCTTGAGGACGAAAACGGCGATGCCATCATCGACGAGGCCGATACCGACGAAATGTTCTTCGATGACGAAGATAACGACTGATAAAGGAGAGAAAGCAAATGGAAAATATCGATTTTGAATCAATAAAAATTGGTCTTGCTTCTCCCGAACAGATAAGAAGCTGGTCTTACGGCGAGGTCAAGAAGCCCGAGACTATTAACTACCGTACCTTAAAGCCCGAGCGTGACGGTCTTTTCTGCGAGCGCATTTTCGGACCCCAGAAGGACTGGGAATGCCATTGCGGAAAGTACAAAAGAATACGCTATAAGGGTAAAATATGCGACCGTTGCGGTGTTGAAGTAACACGTGCAAAGGTCAGACGTGAGCGTATGGGCTCTATCGAGCTTGCCGCTCCCGTATCCCACATTTGGTACTACAAGACCATTCCCTCGAGAATGGGTCTTGTACTCGATGTTTCACCGAGATTGCTTGAGCAGGTGCTTTATTTTTCGCAGTATATCGTAACCGATCCGGGTTCGACTCCGCTCCAGAAAAAGCAGCTCCTCAACGAGGCTCAGTACAATGATATGCGTGAGAAGTATGAGGATGACTTCGAGGCCGGAATGGGCGCCGAGGCTATCAAAAAGCTTCTCTGCGAAATAGATGTCGAAGAGGTCTGCAACGAGCTCAACGCCGAGCTTGAGGATGCAACCGGACAGAAGCGTGTCAGACTCCTCAAGAGACTTGAGGTAATGGAGGCCTTCAGACAGTCGGGCAACCGTCCCGAGTGGATGATACTTGATGTCATCCCCGTTATACCGCCCGATCTCCGTCCTATGGTTCAGCTTGACGGCGGCCGTTTCGCCACAAGTGACCTTAACGACCTCTACCGTCGTGTAATCAACCGTAACAACCGTCTTAAGAGATTGCTTGAGCTCGGTGCTCCCGATATCATCGTACGCAACGAAAAGCGTATGCTTCAGGAAGCCGTCGATGCTCTTATCGATAACGGCCGCAGAGGAAAGGCCGTTACGGGACCCAACAACCGTGCGCTTAAATCACTTTCCGATATGCTTAAGGGTAAGCAGGGACGCTTCCGTCAGAACCTTCTCGGTAAGCGTGTCGACTACTCCGGCCGTTCGGTTATCGTTGTAGGACCCGAGCTTAAAATGTATCAGTGCGGACTGCCGAAGGAGATGGCTATCGAGCTCTTTAAGCCCTTCATTATGAAGAGACTTGCCGAGACCGGCATCGTTTCAAACGTCAAGACCGCAAGAAAGATGGTTGAGCGTGCCGGAACCGAGGTTTGGGATGCACTCGAGACCGTTATCAAGGATCACCCCGTTTTGCTCAACCGTGCACCTACACTTCACAGACTCGGTATTCAGGCATTTGAGCCGGTACTGGTCGAGGGTCGTGCACTTAAGCTTCATCCGCTTGTCTGTACCGCTTATAACGCCGACTTCGACGGTGACCAGATGGCTGTTCACGTTCCGCTGTCGGCCGAAGCACAGGCAGAGGCTCGCTTCCTTATGCTTGCCGCAAACAACCTGCTTAAGCCGTCCGACGGTAAGCCGGTCGCGGTTCCCACACAGGATATGGTTCTCGGCTCTTACTACCTCACCGTCGTAAAGCCCGATGAGCCCGGTGCCAATAAGGTGTTCCGCAATAAGGACGAGGCCATTATGGCATATCAGGACGGTGTCGTAGGACTTCACGCACCTATCCGTGTCCGTATGGAGAAGGATGGAGAGCAGGGTCTTACATGGTGTACCGTCGGCTTCATAATCTTTAACGAATCCATTCCGCAGGATCTCGGCTTTACCGACAGAAGCCTGCCCGAAAATAAGTTCCGCCTTGAAATTTGCTTTACTCCGAAGGATCCCAAGGCTCTCAAGGTTACCTCGGGTGATGAGATAGTCAACTTCAAGGTCGGCAAGAAGCAGCTCGGACAGATCATTGACCGCTGCATCAAGCACCACGGCACCTCCGAGACCGCCATTGTCCTTGATAACATCAAGGCCACCGGCTTTAAGTATTCCACAAAGGGTGCCATAACCGTTGCCGTTTCCGATGCTATCATTCCTCCTCAGAAGAAGGAGATACTCGAAAAGGCCGAGAGCAAGATCGACGAGGTCAAGAAGCTTTACAGAAGAGGCTTCCTCACAAATACCGAGCGTCTTTCGATGGTCATCAAGACCTGGAACGAGGCTACCGACGATATCGCCGATGCCCTTAAAGGCAACCTTGATGAATTCAACCCGATATTTATGATGGCCGACTCCGGCGCCCGCGGTTCTATGAGCCAGATCAAGCAGCTTGCCGGTATGCGCGGACTCATATCCAATACTTCCGGTGCCGTTATCGAAATTCCTATCCGTGCCAACTACCGTGAAGGCTTGAACGTACTCGAATACTTCATTTCCTCACGTGGTGCCCGAAAGGGACTTGCCGATACGGCTCTCCGTACCGCCGACTCGGGTTACCTTACCCGTCGAATGGTCGACGTTTCACAGGATGTTATCATTCGCGAGGACGATTGCGGCACGACCGAGGGACTTAAGGTTTCCTCCATTATGGACGGCAATCAGCTCATCGAAGCATTCGAGGAGCGCTTGCAGGGCAGATATCTGCTCGAGCCTGTCGTCGATCCCGCAACGGGCGAGATAATCGTCGATAACGACCATATGATGACCGATTCCGATGCAAAGCGCATCGTTGCCGCAGGCTATGACTCGGCAACCATCCGTTCGATACTCTGCTGTCGCTCAAAGCACGGTGTCTGCAAGAAGTGCTACGGTATGAACCTTGCAACCGGCCTGCCGGTAACCGTCGGCGAAGCAGTCGGTATCATCGCAGCTCAGTCCATCGGTGAACCCGGTACTCAGCTTACAATGCGTACCTTCCATACCGGCGGTATCGCAAGTACCGAGGATATCACGCAGGGTCTTCCCCGTGTTGAGGAGTTGTTCGAGGCACGCCGTCCGAAGCACAGTGCAATACTTGCCGAGATCGACGGTCAGGTTACCCTCACTGAGGATAAAAAGACCCGTGTCGTTGTTGTCACCGACAGTGAAAATGCCGATGAGCGCAAATACAGCATTCCGTTCGGATACCGTATAAGTGTCGGAAACGGCGACATAATAAAGAAGGGCACTCAGCTCACCGAAGGCTCTGTCGCTCCCGCTGATATACTTGCCACCTCCGGACCCGGAGCGGTTGAAGAGTATATCATCAAGGAAATTCAGAACGCCTACCGTTCACAGGGTGTTGAGATCAACGATAAGCATATCGAGGTCATTATCCGTCAGATGATGCGTAAGTTCCGTATCGTCGATGCCGGAAGCACCGACTTTATCCCCAACACTATGGTCGACCGCGGCGAGGTATATGAGGCCAATGACGCCATTCAGGCACGTATCGATGCCGGCGAAGAGGGACTCAGCCTTGCAACCTATGACTATACCTTGCTCGGTATCACCAAGGCTTCCTTGGCAACCGAATCCTTCCTCTCGGCCGCATCCTTCCAGGAGACCACAAGGGTCCTTACCGATGCCGCCATCAAGGGCAAGGTCGATCCGCTCTTCGGACTTAAGGAGAACGTCATCATCGGTAAGCTTGTTCCCGCAGGTACCGGTATGAAGTGCTACCACGAGGACGATGAGGCCGAGCTTGAGGCAGCAGCCGATGCAGCGGTCGATGAGGCCGTTCAGGTAACCGAAGAGGTCATGGAAGTCGAGTCTTCTGTTGAATCCGATGCCGAATAATAATATTTTTTCAAGTATTTTCGCAAAAGTACTTGACAAATATAATACCTTGGTGTTAAAATCACTTGATGTGTGGAACCTTGTCCGCACAACACATTTTGTATATAACGCAGGCAGAGCTTTTTTCTGCCTGCGTCGTATAAATTTTTCTTGAGGAGGTGTAATATGCCAACCTTTAACCAGTTAGTCCGTTCAGGTCGTGAGACCATCGAGAAGAAGGCTAAGGCACCTGCACTTTTGAAGGGTTATAACTCTATGAAGCGCAGTCTTACCGACAACGATTCTCCGCAAAAGAGAGGCGTTTGTACTGCCGTTAAGACCTCGACTCCTAAGAAGCCGAACTCTGCTCTCCGTAAGATCGCAAGAGTACGTCTTTCCAACGGTATCGAAGTTTCCGCCTACATTCCCGGTATCGGTCATAACCTGCAGGAGCACTCTGTCGTTCTCATCAGAGGCGGCCGTGTCAAGGACCTCCCCGGTGTGCGTTACCACATCATCAGAGGTACTCTCGACGCACAGGGAGTTGCCAACAGAATGCAGGCCCGTTCCAAGTACGGCGCAAAGCGTCCCAAGGCAAGCGCTAAATAATTTTGCCTTAAAACATTAAGACGAATCTTTTGTCGCATATTCCAGCGGCTTTATATATATAATCCGCCTCGGAATGGAACTAACGGGATTTGTCACTCGAGTACCTATGATATCATTATGTGAAGGAGGGAAGTTAAAGTGCCAAGAAGAGGTATAATCGCAAAACGTGATGTATTGCCCGATCCGCTTTACAATTCCAAAATCGTAACCCGTCTTATCAACAATATCATGTTGGACGGTAAGAAGGGTGTTGCCCAGAAAATCGTTTACGGTGCATTCGACATCATCGCAGAAAAGACCGGCAAGGAAGCTCTCGAGGTTTTCGAGCAGGCTCTTGAAAATGTAATGCCCCAGTTGGAGTGTAAGGCTGTCCGTAAGGGCGGCGCTACCTACCAGGTGCCTTTCGAGGTTCGCCCCGAAAGAAAGCAGACTCTTGCTCTGCGCTGGCTGACCACATTCAGCCGTGCACGTTCTGAGGCTACCATGAAGGAGCGTCTCGCAAACGAGATTCTCGATGCCACTAACGGTATGGGTAATGCCGTTAAGAAGAAAGAAGAAATGCACAGAACTGCCGAAGCCAACAAGGCTTTTGCTCACTACAGATGGTAATTTACTGATATTTTTGTTTAACCCCGTATGGGGACTCAGGAGGAAAATATGCCAAGAAAGGTATCACTTGAAAAAACAAGAAATATTGGTATCATGGCTCACATCGACGCAGGTAAAACTACGACTACCGAGCGTATCCTGTTCTACACCGGCGTAAACCATAAGATCGGCGAGACCCACGACGGCGACGCCACTATGGACTGGATGGAGCAGGAGCAGGAGAGAGGTATAACCATTACCTCCGCTGCCACCACCTGTTTTTGGAAAGAGCACCGTATCAATATTATCGACACCCCCGGACACGTTGACTTCACCGTTGAAGTTCAGCGTTCGCTCCGTGTTTTGGACGGTTCCGTTACCGTTCTCTGCGCCAAGGGCGGTGTTGAGCCTCAGTCGGAAACTGTTTGGAGACAGGCCGACGAGTATCGTGTACCCCGTATGATCTATGTCAATAAGATGGACATTATGGGTGCCGATTTCTACAATGTTCTTAAGATGGTTAAGGAGCGTTTCCAGTGTAATGCCGTTCCCATTCAGTTGCCTATCGGCTCTGAGGACACATTCAGAGGAATCGTTGACCTTATCAACAATGATGCCGAGATCTATTATGATGACCTCGGAAAGGACGTCCGTCACGAAGAGATCCCCGAGGAGATGAAGGAGCTCGCAGCCGAGTATCGTCAGAACCTCATCGAGTCCATCGTCGAGCTTGACGAGGAGCTTATGGAGAAATACTTCGAGGGCGAGGAGCCGACCGTTGAGCAGATGAAGGCCGTTATCCGTAAGGCCACCATCGCCAACGAAATGGTTCCCATTTGCTGCGGTACTTCTTACCGTAACAAGGGTGTTCAGCCGTTGCTCGACGCTATCGTCGACTTTATGCCTGCACCTACCGACGTTCCCGACATCAAGGGTGTCAACCCCGACACCGAGGAAGAGGATGTAAGACACACCGGCGATAACGAGCCGTTTGCAGCTCTTGCATTTAAGATCGCTACCGACCCGTTCGTCGGAAAGATCTGCTTCTTCCGTGTATATTCCGGCTCTGTTGATGCCGGATCGACCGTTTATAACCCGGTTAAGAATCAGAGAGAAAGAATCGGACGTATTCTTCAGATGCACGCCAACCACAGAGAAGATATCGAGACCTGCTATTCGGGTGATATCGCCGCTGCCGTCGGCCTTAAGAATACCACCACCGGTGACACCCTCTGCGACGAGAAGAACCCCATCATTCTTGAATCGATGAACTTCCCTGAGCCGGTTATCCGTGTCGCTATCGAGCCCAAGACCAAGGCAGGCCAGGAGAAGATGGGCATCGCCCTTTCAAAGTTGGCCGAAGAGGATCCTACCTTCAAGTTCTACACCGATGAAGAGACCGGTCAGACCATCATCGCCGGTATGGGTGAGCTTCACCTCGAAATCATCGTTGACCGTATGCTCCGTGAGTTCAAGG
>CAZWLH010000054.1:0-10104 GCA_964634675.1 uncultured Eubacteriales bacterium | reverse complement strand
CCCATGGGAAGAGTGGTAAGAGAGTTCTTGAAGGTCTGCTCAAAGCCGAGGAACT
The DNA here is from genome assembly GCA_964634675.1 of uncultured Eubacteriales bacterium. Lineage (GTDB taxonomy): Bacteria > Bacillota > Clostridia > Oscillospirales > Acutalibacteraceae > UMGS172. Next base: position 10,049 of record CAZWLH010000054.1, on the reverse strand, counting down.
TCATAATGCTCTCGTTGACCGAGGGATGGAAGCGAAGACCGCCCTTGTAAGGACCGATAGCGGAGTTGAACTGAACTCTGAAGCCACGGTTTACCTGTACCTGGCCGTTATCGTCGACCCAGGATACACGGAACTTGATAAGTCTTTCGGGCTCGACCATTCTGTCGATGATGCCGAGCTTCTCATATTCGGGGTGTGCGTTTACGACCGGCTCGATAGACTCCAAAACCTCTTTGACGGTCTGATGAAATTCGACCTCACCGGGGTTACGCTTTTCAACGTCGGCATAAACCTTCTTCAAATACTCGTTTGTAAACATATGTATCTCCTCCTGTATAGATATACATTTTTAACAGTAAATATTATAATCCAATTTTTGCCGTCTGTCAATCAAAAACATCGCATAAAGTCCCTTATTTTGCGACTTTCTCTGTATTTTAAGTTCCGAAAACACAATAAAAAGTAACGGCAAGCCAAAAACCGCAATTTCAGGTCAAGTCACCTAATAATTTTAAGTCGGTATTCAAGTTGCCGTTATTAAATAACGTTTTATATGAGGCTGTCAGCCGAAAAACTTTCTTTTATTAAGAGCACAGATGCTATCAGTCAAGCTCCTTAACGCCTGTATACAGTTCATAGTATCTTCCCTTGAGCTTCAAAAGCTCATCGTGGGTACCGCGCTCGATTATCTCACCCTTTTCGAGCACCATCATGGCGTTCGAATTGCGAACGGTAGAAAGCCTGTGAGCTATAACAAAGGTCGTGCGGTTTTTCATAAGTCTGTCCATACCGTGCTCTATATGACGTTCGGTTCTTGTGTCGACCGAGCTTGTCGCTTCGTCAAGAACAAGTATCGGAGCCTTTGAAAGTGCGGCGCGAGCGATATTGAGAAGCTGTCGCTGACCTTGCGAAAGATTGGCGCCGTCACCGTCGATGACCGTGTTATAGCCGTCGGAAAGTCGCATAATAAAGCTGTGTGCGCTTGCGGTTTTAGCGGCCTCGATGACCTCTTCGTCGGTTGCATCAAGTCGTCCGTAACGGATATTTTCCATAACGGTTCCGCTGAAAAGGTGGGTATCCTGCAAAACCATTGCGATGTTTCGGCGAAGCTCATCACGGCTGTAATCCTTAATATCGACACCGTCGATTGTGATACTTCCCTGCTCGATATCGTAAAAACGGTTAAGCAGATTGGTCACCGTGGTCTTGCCTGCACCGGTCGAGCCTACAAAAGCTATCTTTTGACCCGGCTTTGCATAAAGCGAAATATTGTTGAGTATCACCTTATCGGGGTTATAACCGAAGGTAACATCCTTTAATTCGACAAAGCCCTTTATGCCGTCGCCCGATTTGGCGTTCTCTTTATCGGGAGATTCGGGTGATGCATCAATAATACCGAAAACACGCTCGGCACCTGCCAAAGCGGCAAATATGGTGCTCATCTGCATCGACATCTGGTTTATCGGCATAGAAAACTGACGTGAATAGTTGGCAAAAACCGTAAGGTCTCCGGGGCCGAAGCCGGTAAGGCACATAAGAATACCGCCTACTCCTATGGTAACGGCATAGCACACTTGGCTCGTATTATGCATTATAGGCCCCATAACGCCGCCGTAAAACTGCGCCTTAAACTGCTTGTCGCGCATATTGTCGTTAAGCAGTTCAAACTCGTCGATACAGGTCTGCTCGTGGTTAAAGACCTTTACGACCTTTTGACCCGTAACGGTTTCCTCGATATAGCCGTTAACGGCGCCCAAAGCGGCCTGCTGTCCCGAGTAATACTTTCTCGAGCGGTTGCCTATAAACGCACCGCCTTTGATAATTACGGGTAAAAACACTATCGTCACAAGCGTGAGCCAAATATTGGTCGTAATCATAAAGACCAGAGTGCCAACAAGCGTGACAACGCCCGACACAAGTGAGGTCAATGAGTTATTGAGCATCGTGTCGATATTATCGACATCGTTGGTAAAGCGGCTCATGGTTTCTCCCGTCGGTGTGGTATCGAAATACTTGACCGGCAGTGTCATAAGCTTTTCAAACAGCTCGTTTCTGATTTTTTCGGTAGCATTCTGCGAGACCGAAAGCATTATTCTGCCCTGAATATAGGTCGAGGCGATACCGAGCATATATACACAAAACATTATGACAATTGCACTGAGCACATATAACGTGACCTCGGCCGCTTCGCTTCCCAATACCGAGGCGAATACAGGCAGCTCACTTATAGAGCGGATAACGCGGTCGGCGATTTTTCCGACCGACGAATAGGATATCTCGGCATTCGGATTCACCGCCAAGGTTATTCTGTTGATGATAGGCGACAGCATATATGAACCGACAAGAGAGGTAACGGTGCTGAAAAGCATACAGAAAACGACCGCAACAAGTCGGAGCTTATACTTTGAAACATAACCCCAAAGGCGTTTGACGGTGGCACCCGTGTTGCGCGGCTTGCCTTGAGGTCTCGGGCCTCCGGGACCTCTTCTCGGGCCGGGCATCGGCATACCCTTTTTCGGCTCGGCGGCTGTCTGGTTATACTGTCTTTGAAGATCCTGCAGCGTACGTTTAGCCATTGTTTGCCGCCTCCTTTTCGTTCATCTGAGAATAATAAATTTCTTTATATTCTTCATTGCCTGCCAAAAGCTCATCGTGGGTTCCGATACCGGTTATTTTACCGTCATCCATAACAATAATTTTGTCGGCCTCTATGACCGAAGAGATACGCTGTGCGATGATTATCTTGGTGGCATCCGGGATATCGTCCCTGAATGCCCTGCGTATGGATGCCTCGGTCGCGGTATCGACGGCACTCGTTGAGTCGTCCAATATCAGTATCTTAGGCTTTTTCAGCAAGGCACGTGCGATACAAAGTCGCTGCTTCTGTCCGCCCGAAACGTTCGCTCCGCCCTGTCCGAGGTCGCTTTCGTAGCCCTTGGTGAACGAATCGACAAATTTATCCGCCTGTGCACTCGCCGCAGCGGCTGCTATCTCATCATCGGTGGCATTTTCATCGCCCCAACGCAGATTTTCCGCAATGGTTCCGCTGAAAAGAACATTTTTCTGAAGCACCATACTTACACCCTCACGGAGATTATAGAGCGAATAATCTCTGACATCGACACCGTCGACCAATACCTCTCCGCCGTCGACATCGTAAAGTCTCGGTATCATCGAGACAAGTGTGGTTTTGCCGCAACCCGTCGAGCCGATTATACCGACTGTGCTTCCGGCATCTATCGTAAGGTTTATGTCACTCAAAACAGCCTCTTCGCTGTTTTTATAATAGCGGAAGGAAACGTTGCGGAACTCGATTTTGCCGTCGGTAACTGTCTTATCCTTGAAAGTTGCCTCTCCGTCGACTATATCAATATCCTCGTTCAGCACCTCTTTTATACGGCGTGCCGAAGCAAGTGCTCTTGCCGAGGTCATAAGAAGCATGGTTATCATCATAAGCGACGAGAGGATCTGTGTAACATAGGTAAGGAACGCCGAAAGGTCACCGACATCCATTCCGCTGTTTATAACCGCATCCGAGCCGAACCAAAGCACGGCAAGGGTGGTAAGGTTCATAAAAATCGTCGAAACCGGCTGCATAAAGATCATTATCTTCATAGCCGACATTCCCGAGGATTTCAAATCGGCGTTGGCTTCGTGGAATTTGTCGTTCTCATGCGTTTCTCTTACAAAGGATTTTACAACACGAACGTTGGTAACGCTTTCCTGAACCGTGGAATTGAGCTTATCGATTTTGACCTGCATACGGGTGAATCGCTTAAAGCCCATAAAGATAAGTCCGAATATGGACAGAATCATAAGCGGAACGGTAACGGCGAAAATAACCGAAAGACTCGGTCTCAAAATGATCGCCATAACAAGTGCGCCGATCATCATTCCCGGCGAACGCAATGCCATTCTCAGCAGCATATTGACAAAATTCTGAAGCTGAGTCACGTCGTTCGTAAGTCTTGTAACAAGCGAACCGGTCGAGAACTTATCGATATTTCTCGCCGAAAAATCCTGCACCTTTTTATAAACGTCGGAACGCAAGTCGGCCGCAAAATTTACCGAAGCCTTTGCACCGAAATATGCACCGCCGACACCGCCTGCCATCATAAGCAACGCCAAAACTATCATCGCAACGGCAGTGAATATGCTTTTGGTCACTGTGAGACTGCCGTCCTCGCCCGCATTTATAACGGTCGACAGTAAAAACGGCATAAGCACCTCACCCACGACCTCAACTATCATACAGATAGGGCCGATGATAAAATACGGCAGGTAAGGCTTTACGTATTTGAACCACTGTTTCATTCGATTACTCCTTTCGGTATTTGAAGCTGCTTTTCTTCGATTTCTCTGAGATTGCAGTTTATTTTTTCAAGACAACGCAGCAAAATATCCATTTCACCGCCGTCAAGTCCCTGAAACATTGCATTGTCGATCGACGAAAAAAGCAAATGAGTTTTATCAATAACATTTTTACCGTTTTCGGTAAGCGTTATGCTATTCTTGCGCCCGTCATCACCGTCGGCCGTTCTTAAAATAAAGCCGCCGCTCTCAAGCTTTTTCAGTGTAACCGCAACCGCAGAGTCACTGATGTCGAAATGCTCCGCTATCTGCCTTTGCGAGGCTTCGGTGTGATGCGACAGGAACATCAGCATCATATGCTGACTTCGGTGGATACCGAGCGATTCGGCCACCTCACGCTCGAATATCCTGCGATGCATCCGGTCGTTTCGCCGCAGCAGGTCGGCAGTTCTTTTGGCATCCGGCTTAGTATTATTTGTCGACAAGCGTTTGCCCTCCTTCAAAATAAAATAGTTAACGTGATAAACATTAACACGTTAACTATTTTATCGTTTTTTCGAATAATTGTCAATAGTTTCAAAGAAAAACATCAGTCAAAATATCAAATTTTCAAAAAGAGACCAAGGGAAACTATTTTCCGGAAGTGCTTCGAATTTGAGCATTCTGCCGCTTTTCCAAGGAAATTCAAGTGAGTGCGAAAGCAGTGCGGTTTGGCAACTGACCTTCGATCCGTATCTTCTGTCCCCTGCTATCGGCAGTTTTCTCGAAGCAAACTGAACCCTTATTTGATGAGTACGTCCCGTATGCAGCTTGATTTTAACAAGCGAATAGCAGATACCGTCGTGCTCCTTACAGCCGAGTGTTTTATACTCAAGACTTGCCTTCTTCACACCTGCGCGTTCTCGCTTAACGGTATATACCTTATTCTTTGAGCGGTCAAAATACAAAAGGTCTTCAAGCACTCCGCCTTCCTCTGCTTTGCCGCAAACAACGGCCAAATATTCCTTATTAAAGGTACCGTCGGTGATGCTTTTCGAAAGCCGTGCGGCCGATTCGGAATTTAGCGCAAGCACCATTGCTCCCGTGACCTCTCGGTCGAGTCTGTGCACAAGCAACGGCTTAGAACCGCCCTCGGCAAGCAGGCTCGGCATACCGGCCGACCCACCGTCCTCCGAGGTCACACCCGACGGCTTTATGCAAACTAAAATGTCATCATCCTTATAAATTATCTTCGGTTTATCCGCCATAGTCCACCGCCGTCAGCGCTCATCGGTCGGTACCGCCGAAGTGGGCACGGTGTCGATTATCTCGATAACTCCGCTTCTGCCGTAAAGTGACGGGGTGATAAGTGCGGTATAGCCGCCTCCGACGGGGCTTGTCCATTCGACCGCATTTCTCTGCGGAAGCGCACAGGAAGCGAAAAGCGTCATCATAACACCGCCGTGCATAACCGCGGTAGCCTCATACACCTCGGCCTCCATCATACGTCGCACCATTTTGTTAAGTCCCAAGGCGATCCGCTCGACAAAGGCTCGCGAATCCTCTCCGTTGGGAGGACAGGCACATCCCGAGGTCCATTGAATATAGCCGTCGGTGCCTTCAAGCTCAAACACGGTTTTGTTTTCAAAATCACCGAAATCGTATTCGCAAAGCTCATCTATAATTATAGGCTCGGAATCGGGGAAAAGCAGCTCGCAGCTTTCAGTACATCTTTTAAGAGGGCTTGAAAAAAGCATTCCGACCTCGGGAAGCTCACCCTTATTGCGTATAGACATAAGCTCCTCGGCACCGTCCTCGCTCAGCGGAAGATCGGTCACACCGATATATCTTCCGTCTTTATTGGCATCGGTGAGTCCGTGTCGTATAAAATGTATTCTGTAAGTTCGCATAAATAATCTCCTTACTGTCATTTTTTAGGGAAAAAGCACCAAAAACGGACAATACTATTTGTATTGTTTTACCGTATACTTTTGTTTTCAATTATAGTATAATTGTTATTGAATGTAATTTCAAGAGAGGTTTTAAAAAATGCTTTGTGAATTTCCGAAAATTTTATCCGAGTTGAGACGTGCCAAGGGTATTTCTCAAAAAAAGGCCGCCAGTGAGCTTGGAATTTCCCCTGCACTTTTATCTCACTACGAAAACGGAATACGCGAATGCGGACTTGATTTTTTACTGCGGCTTTCGGAATATTATTCGGTAAGCTGCGACTATTTGTTGGGTAAAACGAGCATCAAAAATCCCGATGCCTATGACATTGAGCCCGAAGCGGCGGCACTCGACAGTATTTTGAAGATCGCAAAGGAGCATAACGACAATGTTTACGACATACTTTGCCGTGTAAGCCGTGTTGAAAGCTACCGAATGGCAAGATCGCTTTGCGACACCGCAGCAAGAAGCAATCGCTTCACCTTTAAGAACGACGGCTCCGAATACCGTGACGTTTGTCAGGGCAAAATCGGCTCGCTCTATTTCAAGCTTTCCTCGCTCGGCAAGGAAAGAAAGCGACTCCCTCACGCCGAGGACAGTTACAGTGAAATTATCACCGCCGCCGAAGAAGAATTGGAGAATTTTTAATGAAAAACAAAATGTTAATCAAAGTAACAGCACTTTTTATGAGCATACTTTCCCTTTTCTGTGCAGCTTCCTGCTCATCCGATGTCAGTGCCGCAACGGTCGACCTTTTGGACGGAATAACACGCAATGAGGTGAAATCCCGCCCGCTCGGCGACGAATTCAAGCTTAAACAAGCCGAGTTTTCCTTAAAGCTGTTCAACGAGCTTTATAAAAGTGACGAAAACCTTTTGATATCGCCGTTATCGGTGGCAATAGCTCTCGGTATGACCGCAAACGGTGCATCGAGCACCACTCTTTCGGAGCTTGAAGCCCTGCTTTGCAACGGCTTTTCTCTTGACGAGCTCAACGGCTATTACCGCACTATGCTCAACCGCATCGAGGGTGACAAAAACGCTCAGTTCAAGGTTGCCGATTCGGTTTGGTTCCGTGACTGTGAACGCTTCACGCCGAAAACGGAGTTTTTGCAGACCGTTGCCGATTGGTATGGGGCATCGGCATTCAAAGCGCCTTTCGATGACTCAACCGCCGACGATATAAACAATTGGGTAAAGGAAAATACCGACGGTATGATCGAAAAAACAGTCGACGGCATAAGCGACAGAACTATGATGTACCTTATAAATGCCGTTGCCTTCAATGCCGAATGGGAAACCTCCTTTGCTCCTGCGGAAAAGGCTCTTTTCACATCGTCCGATAACCGTTCCTCGCTTATTTCGATGATGAAGGGCAGCGAAAGCATTTATTTGAGCGACGACAGCGCCTCGGGCTTTGTCAAGAAGTATAAGGGCGGACGTTATGCCTTTGCGGCTATTATGCCGTCAGACGGTGTGACTCTTGAAGCTTATCTCGGCTCACTCACCGCAGAAAAGCTTTCCGGTATTTTAAACGGTGCCGCTTTATCGGATGTAAACGTCACTATGCCGAAATTTTCATATGACTGTGAGACCGAAATGAAGAGTGCTCTTTCGGCATTTATCCCCACTTCCTTTGACCCCGACAATGCCGATTTCAAAAATATGGCAGATTGCAGTGAAAATATTTATATTTACGATGTTGTTCACAAAACACATATCGACGTTAATGAAAACGGAACCGAAGCCTCGGCCTCGACCAAGGTTGAGATAGGTGTGAAGACCAGCCTCACCGAGCAGAAAAATCTTGTGTTCAACAAGCCGTTTATCTATATGATAATCGACACGACAAACAATATTCCCGTATTTTTCGGAGCCGTAAATGCTCTTTAATTTAATCGAATGAGGTGCTGTATATGATTCTAAAAAATGCAAAAATCAACTTTTTAGGTGACAGTATAACCGAGGGACACGGTGCATCATCTCCCGACAACTGCTTTGTCAGCCTCATTGCAAAGGCAACGGGTGCCGAATGCCGCAACTACGGTATCGGCGGAACACGCATAGCAAAACAGCAAAAGCCGAGCGGAGTAGATCGTTGGGATCTTGATTTCTGCGGACGTGTTTCGGAAATGGATGCCGATGCCGATGCGGTCGTAGTCTTCGGCGGAACCAACGATTTCGGTCACGGCGATGCACCCATCGGTTTTTCAAGCGACCGCACTCCAGATACCTTTTACGGTGCCCTGCACACACTTTATACCTCACTTTTGGAGCGCTATCCCGAGTCTCCGATTGTTGTTCTGACTCCTCTTCACCGCACTAATGAGGACAATCCCAATGGCGACGGCATAAAGCCCTTTGCCACGGGTGAGCTTAAGGTATATGTCGATATTATAAGAGAGGTCGCCGAGTATTACTCACTTCCCGTGCTCGATCTTTATGCCGAAAGCGGCTTGCAGCCCAAGGTCGAGGTAATAAACAAAAGGTATTTTGTTGACGGGCTTCATCCGAACGACGAGGGCTATAAGGTGTTGGCTCATAAAATCACATCGTTTTTGGAGCAACTTTAAGCTGTAACTCAAACAAAAACAACACAAAATTTACGCAAAACCACTTTACAAATCGGGAAATTGCTGATATAATAGTAAAAAAACAAGAAAGCGTGAAGAAAATTGAAGGATATTTTAACCGCACCGTTTGTTGAAGAAATGAAGAGAGCAACTGCAAATATGTACCGTCTCGGTTGGGACGAGCGTAACGGCGGCAACATAAGCTATATGCTTGAGGAAGAGCAGGTAGCCGAGTATCTCGACCTCAACAACGTTATTCGCACCATTCCGACCGGCTTTGATGCAACCGAGCTTATCGGCAAGATCTTCATCGTTACCGGCACCGGAAAGTATTTCAAGAACGTTGAATTCGATCCCGAAAACAACCTCGGAATCATCCGAATTGCCAAGGACGGCACCACCGCAGAGCTTCTTTGGGGATATAACGACGGCGGCCGCTTCACAAGTGAGCTTCCCGCTCACCTTATGAGCCACATTGTCCGCATTAAGGCCAATCCCGAGAACCGCATTATTATGCACACACATCCTACATACACCTTGGCTATGACCCATGTGCACGAGCTTGACGATAAGAAGTTCACACACACTATTTGGGAAATGTGCACCGAGTGTATCGTTGTTTTCCCCGACGGTATCGGCGTTCTTCCCTGGATGGTATGCGGCAACAACGAAATCGGTCTTGCAACCGCCGAAAAGATGAAGGATTATCGCCTTGTTGTTTGGGGTCTCCACGGTATTTACGGCGCAGGTAAGGATATGGACGAGACCTTCGGTCTTATCGAGACGGTTGAAAAGGCCGCTCAGCTCTATATGCTCACTGCTCATATGCCCCACGTCAACACCATTCTCGACACCGAGCTCCGTGATGTTGCCGAAGCATTTAATCTTGATTACAGAAAAGATTTCCTTAATCTGTAAATAAAAAAGGGCGAATTTAAAGCATTATTGCTTTAAATTCGCCTTGTTTTACGGCAATTAAAACAGCGCTGAAAACTGCCCGAAAAAGAGTTGTTGCTCTTCTTCGGGCAGTTTTTTATATCTTCATCAACAATCGGAAGATTTGTACGGAAATCACCGTTGCCGCAGCGAATGCTGTCTTAAGATCAGCCTTCGTAGTTGTAGCCGGCCTCGATAGCCTTGAGGTTGACCTCAAGCATATCGGCGTGCTTGGCCGAGATAACGTGGCCGAGAGCCTCTTTCATACCGTCCATCGAGACGATACCGGCCTCTCTTATCA